>JBGPVQ010000007.1:0-21675 GCA_041491785.1 Gemmatimonadota bacterium
CGGGCCAGCCGGGACGTGGTGTCGGCGGGATAATTCATCAGCACGAACATCGGCACCCGCCCGAGAACCTCGAACCCGGCGGCCTCGACCAGGCGGAGGCTTTCGCTCAGAGTGCGGCTGGCCTGATGCGCCACTCGCTCCACCGGATGGCGAAGGAAATTGTCCGACCAGAAGAACCAACCCCCCGGCCGGAGCAGCGACGCGATGTTGTGGAACGCGCCGGCGTACTGCGCGTCGTCCACGATGTGGAAGAGGACGTCGAACGCGGAGGCGGCGTCGAAGGAGGCTCGAGCCAGCGGGGCGCCCGTCATCTCTCCGCCGATGTCGGCGCGGACAAAGCGCGCCGCAGGGAAGGCACGAGTGAGCTCGGCCACCGCGACGTCGGTGAGATCCAGCCCGGTGACCCGGGCGCCCAGCCGGAGCCAGCGATCCACGTAAAAGCCGGTGCCCGAGCCCACGTCGAGGACCTCCGCGCCGGCCCAGGTGTTGACCGTCGAGCGATCACCGGTGGCCCGGTCGATGCCCGCCACCGCGCGATCGAACACCTCCCCTCGTACCCGGTACATCCACTCGTTGAACCGCCGGCCCAGGCGCAGGAAGCCGACCCCCGCGAGGGAATAGTCTTCGCGGAGCCGGGATTCCCAGTATTGACGGTTGTCGAAGGGAGTGCGGGGTGCCGTCACCCCATCGCCTCGCGGACTTCACTCGCCGCGGCGATGGCATGGTCCACATCCCGCGAGATGGCGCGGGCCTGCTGGGTAGCCTGGGTGAGGTCGCTGAGCACCGCACCCACCCCGGAAGACCGGAGCCGGATCAGATCGAAACGCATGTTCTGCATCGCCAGGATGCTCGATTCGAGCCGCGCCGAGATGCTGGTGCGTCGGGCGGTGAGCTCGCTCGCCGTCTTGTGCTGGCGCTCCAGAATCCCGATCTGCCGCTCCCGCTCCGGTCCGTCGGGCTGCGCGGTGAGCATGTCCAGCCGCTGCTTGATTCGCTCCGGCGTGTCCTGACCGAAACTCGAGTCGACGTCGTTGAGCGTCTTGGCCAGCTCGAGCGCGCGCTGATAGAGGTCGTCGGTGGTCTCCACGATCTCGGGGAGCGCTTGCTTGTCGCTCGCCGGCAACTTCTCCATGAGCGACAGAATCGCCTGGCGGTCGGTGTGCACCTGCTGGACCTTCTCGAAGTACGCCCCGTAGTCCACCGCTCTCGGCGGCGCGATGGAGCGCCGCGCCTTGGCGCCGGGCACCTTGATGGCGTCGGCCGCCTGGGGCGGGTTCATCACGTCGCGCCAGCTGTACCCGGCCTGCCAGAGCTGTGAATAGCTTTTGAGGAGGCCGAATCCGAACCCGGCGGCCACGAACAGGAACCAGGGGCCGTTGGTGATGCCGGTGGCCAGGTTGATGAGGAAGCAGCCCCCGGTCGCGATGGCCCACTTGGCGAACTGCGCCCGGACCTTCTGGACGATCGGTGGCTCGCCGGTGTCGTGGGCTGGTGGGTCGCCTCGATCCGAGGCCCGCACCCACTCCCCCCGCTCGTTCCTCACCCACTGCCCCGCGGCGAGCCCGCCGGCGCGCGGCGGCCGCGCGAGCACCCCGATCACTCCCCGGGGAGAGCCCGGCCTGCCCGGCGGGGAAAGCTGCCTCCCCCGCTCCAGCGTGGACGAAGGCCGCGGCCGGGTGCCCGCCGAGCCCAGCCGCAACGCGGGCCGTACCCCGGTCGATGTCGGGCGGTAGCCGGTCACCGTCCGGCTCTCCAGGGAACGCCGCAAGGCGTCTGCGGTGGGCCAGCGGTTCTCCGGATCCTTCTCCAGGCATCGCGCGATCGCGAGCGAGAGATCCTCGGGGACCCCGGGATCGCTTTCGTGCAGGATCGGCGCCGGCTCGGTGATCTGCTTCATCAGGATTCCGGCCACCGTCGGAGCGTTGAACGGCAACTCCCCCGTCGTCATCTGGTATGCCACCACCCCGAGCGAGTAGACGTCGGAGCGGCCGTCGATCTCCCGCTCGCCGGCAGCCTGCTCCGGACTCATGTACTGGGGGGTGCCGATTGCCACGCCGATGCCGGTCAATGTCGACCCCGACACCTGGGACACCGCCTTCGCGATACCGAAGTCCGTCACCATCACCCGCCCGCGGGTTCCCTCGAGCAGGATGTTGTCCGGCTTGATGTCCCGATGGATGATCGAAAGCGCATGGGCGGCCGACAGGGCGTCGGCCGTTTCCTTCATGATTCTGCGCACCTCGTCGGCCGGAAGCTTACCCCGCCGCTTGAGCCGCCCGCCGAGCGACTCGCCCTCGACCAGTCCCATGATGAAATACACCACGCCGGCGCCCTCGCCGACGTCGTGGATCGGGACGATGTGCGGGTGGGAAAGCCGGGCCGCGGTCTGCGCTTCGCGGGTGAAGCGCTCCCGGATTTCCTTTTGGAAGGCGAGCTCTGGCGGGAGCACCTTGACCGCGACGCGGCGATGCAGGCGCTCGTCGCGGGCGCGATACACCACACCCATTCCGCCGCGGCCGATTTCGCCCTCGATGGTATACTCCACGCCCAGCGCCTCCTTCAGGCGCTGCGCGAGGGGCCGCTCGTTTGCGTCGGTTGGATCGGTCATCCGACCATGGGTTCTCGCGTCAGAAACGACGTTCGTACAACAGTTTACCAATTTGTCGGATTTGCTGCCCGGGGGCAACCGTGGATCACCACGCGCTGCTCCTACGTAAGATGTCCAGGCCGGGGTTCGAGCGGGTCGGCGGTCACTCGGGGAGCACTGCCAAGCCGGCCGATTGGGTCGTTTTGGCATGGATGGAGCCCGCGACGCTCGTGGCCATCAACCATCAGTGCGCGGCTAAGTCGATGACGCAATAGCCGATAGCCGACTACCCGAAGCCGCGGGCCACGTGGCATCGGGCGTGCACCTCCGGGCCTATCCCCCACGCCCGCTAGTCGCGGTGACCCTGCGGCGCTGGAGGCCAGAAGAGGAAGTCCGATGAGTGAACGACTCACCCTCCCGGTCCTGCCGCTTCGGGACCTTGTGCTCTTCCCCGGCGTCACCACCTCGATCGGCGCCGGCCGACCCGGTACGGTCCGCGCCATCGAAGCCGCGCTCGGCACCCCGGATCATCTTGTCTTTGCGGTCTGCCAGCGGGAAAACACCGAACAGGTCGCCTCCGAGGGCCTCTATACCATCGGCACAATTGCCAAGGTTGGACAGCTGCAGCGCGGCCTGGCCGGAATGCAGCTTCTCCTCCATGGAGAGCGGCGGGGGATCGGGATGCACGTCTCCGAGAAGAGCGGGTACCTGGAGGCGATCGTCCGCGATGCCGAGGAGATGCCGCCCCTCAACAGCGAAGACCCGGCGTTCGTGGCCCTCTATCGCGAGGTGCGCCAGCGCGCCGCGGAGCTGGGCCAGAAATCGGGCCTCCCTGAAGAGGTGGTGCAGCAGGTCCTGAACGGCGTGAACGACCCCGGCCGATTTTCCGACCTCGTCGCCGGGTATATCGATATCGCCGCGCCGCAACGCCAGGCGTTGCTCGAGACCCTTTCGGTTGAAGAGCGGCTGCGCCGGGTGCTGGTGCACGCCCAGCGGCAGATTTCGGTGCTCGAGGCCCAGGAGGACATCAAGTCGCAGGTCCAGGAGGAGTTGGGCGAGCGGCAACGGGAGATGTTCCTCCGGGAGCAGCTGAAACAGATCCGGAAGGAACTGGGCGAGGAGGATGAAGCCGACGAGCTCGAGGAGCTCCGGGAGAAGCTCGGCAAGCTCGAGTTGCCCGTCGAGGCGAGGAAGGAGGTGGATCGCGAACTTGGTCGGCTCGATCGGATCGGCCGCGAGTCGATGGAGACCCAGGTCATCCGGAACTACCTCGAGACCATGGCCGAGCTGCCCTGGAACGAGCGGAGTGAGGAGCACCTCGATCTCAAGGTGGCCTCCGAGACCCTCGAGGCCGATCACTACGCTCTGGGGGACGTCAAGGATCGCGTGCTGGAATTCCTGGCGGTGCGGCAGCTCAAGGCGTCGGTCGCCCCGCCGGCGGAAGGCGAAGCCGCCTCGGACCCCGAGGCGAAATCGGCCAAGGGGCCCATTCTCCTGTTCGCGGGCCCCCCGGGCGTGGGCAAGACCTCAGTCGCCAAGTCCATCGCCCGCGCCATGGGTCGGAAGTACGTGCGCATCTCGCTGGGCGGAGCCCGAGACGAGGCGGATATTCGCGGGCATCGTCGCACCTACGTGGGCGCCATGCCGGGCCGCATCATTCAGGGGCTCAAGCAGGCGGGCACCAAGAATCCGGTCTTCCTTCTCGATGAGGTCGACAAGCTCGGGGTCTCCTTCCAGGGCGATCCCGCGGCGGCGCTGCTCGAGGTCCTCGACCCGGCCCAGAACGACTCGTTCACCGACCATTACCTCGGGGTGCCGTTCGACCTGAGCGAGGTCCTGTTCATCGCGACCGCGAATGTCCTCCAGAACATTCCCGGCCCCCTCCTCGACCGGATGGAGGTAGTGGAGTTTTCCGGATACACCGAGCAGGAAAAGCTCGAGATTGCGCGGCGCTACCTGGTGCCGCGCCAACTCGAGGAGAACGGCCTGAGCGGCCGCTCGGTGACCTTTGCCGACCCGGCCGTCCGGGAGATCATCACCGGCTACACCCGGGAGTCCGGGGTGCGCCAGCTGGAGCGGGAAATCGGCAAGGTCGGCCGCAAGGTGGCGCGGCGGATCGCCGGCGACGGGGCCTCCGGCATCGAGGTCGATGCCGTCATGGTGGTCGATCTCCTCGGCCGGCCCAGAGTGCATCCGGAGAAGGCCGCCCGGGATGACGCCATCGGCGTGGCCACCGGCATGTTCTACACCCCGGTGGGCGGCGACATCATGTTCGTCGAGGCGTCGACCATGCGCGGCAAGGGCGAGCTGGTGCTCACCGGTCAGCTGGGCGACGTGATGAAGGAGAGCGCCCGCGCGGCTTGGACCTACGCCCGGTCCCACGCCGCGGCGCTCCGAATTCCCGACGAGATGTTCGACCGGGACGTCCACATCCATGTTCCGGCCGGCGCGATTCCCAAGGATGGGCCCTCGGCCGGCGTCACCATGGCGACGGCGCTCATTTCGGCCATGTCCGGCCGCCCAGCCCGCCACGACATCGCGATGACCGGAGAGATCACCCTTCGGGGGCGCGTGCTTCCGATCGGCGGCCTGAAGGAAAAGATTCTCGGTGCCGAGCGATCGGGGATCACCCGAATCGTGATCCCCAAGGACAATGAGCTCGACGTGGCCGACCTCCCCGACGCGGTGCGGGCGAGGATCGAGGTCTTTCCGGTGCAGGAGCTGGGCGAGGTGCTGGCGCTCACGCTGCGAGGCGCGTCATTCCGGGAGGGGCGGTTGCTGTTCGGAGAAGAGAGCCCGCGCGACGTGCAGCCGTTGTCGGCGGGGTACCAGCACTAGCGCGCTACCCCGCCACCACGATCCGGTCTCTGCCGGTCTCCTTCGCCTGCCGGAGCGCGCGCTCGGCGGCCAAGAGGAGTTCCCGCAGCCCGACGGCGTGCTCCGGATAGCTGGCCACTCCCCCCGAGAGGCGGACCGGCATTGGGGTACCCTCGACCACCGGGGGTGAGGCCAGCACGGCGGCCCGGATCTTCTCCCCGACGGCCAGGGCGTCGGCGGGGCCGCAGTGGCGGAACAGCACCCCGAACTCCTCGCCGCCCATCCGGACCGCCAGGTCGCTGGCCCGGACCCGCTCGCGGATCACCCGGGTCAGATGCGCCAGGACTTGGTCGCCGGTCTGGTGGCCGAGCTGCTCGTTGACCCGGCGGAAGTGGTCCACGTCCAGCATGAGGAAGGAAATCCGCTCGCCTTCCCGCCGCGCGTACGCCAGCAATGACCCGAGTTCATCCAGCAGGGTTCCCACCGTCAGGAAGCCGGAGAGCGGGTCTCGTCGCACCGACTCGTCCAGCCGCCGGGACCGTGTGGCGCGGTGCAGCACGCTGGCTACCAGCCGCCCCTGAACCAGCGGGCGTGCCAGCAGGTCGTCCGCCCCCACGGCGAGGGCCGCATTCCGCTCCTCGTCCCGGTCGGAATCGGCGATCACCACCACCGGCGTCAGCGTCAGCCGGGGCGAGTGCCGGATGATCCGTACCAGCGCCGCCCCGCCACCGTCCGTGAGCTCCCAATCCAGCAGCACGACGTCGGGGAGCTCTTTTTGGAGCGCCTCGCTCCCCTCGTGGGCCGAAGTCACCACCGTCGACCGGAGGCCCGCGCCCTCGAGCCATCCCGTGAGGGTGGCCCGCTCCGCATCATCCTCCACAACCACCAGCACCAGCGCCGGCGACGCCGCGGCACGAGCGGCGACCCGGGCCCACCGCGGAATCTCGGCATCGGCGCTCTGCGGTGACACCACCAGGTCGAGACGGTTGAACGGTTTGACCAGCGGGTCGGCGACCCGGGGATCGGTAACCAGGGCCACCTCGATCTGGCGTTCGAACGGTCCCGTGGTCCACCGGGCCGCCGCCGCCCGAGGGTCTTCGTCGGGGCCGGGAATGATCACCACGATATCGGGACGCTCGGAGGCCGGCACGGTGGACGGATCGGTGTCGAGCGGGGCGGAGGCCACGGCGTACTGTGCGTCGCGCAGGGCGGCGGAGAGCCGTGCAGCGAGATCGACCGCTCCCCCGATCAAGTGGGCCCGCCATCCGAACGGCGGCCGCTTCCGCGGCGCCTCGGGAAGGCCGACCTCACGCGCGGCGTCGTCGAACGCGGCCGCAACCCTCCCAATCGATGCCGCAAGGAACGCGAAGCCGGCGTCATCTACCTCGCCGTGTTCGACGATCCATCGCTCGGCCTCCCGGCTTGCCGACGTGATGGCTGGAAACCCATAGCTCCCGCCCGACCCGGCGAGGCGGTGGAAGCGGGTCTTGAGGGACGCGACGGCGTCGGCCTCCCCGGCACGGAGCGCGGCGAGATCCTTCCGGAGCTCGCCGAGGCGCGCCGGCGCCTCGGCCAGATACTCCCGGCGCAGGCTTTCGAGGATTTCATGCTTTGAGTCGGTCACGATCCGCTCCGCAGGCTCCCGATCGCGAGGGTCGTCGCCGCGACGAAGGCAGGAGCGGTCCCCCAGTGCCCGGTCACCCGTTCGCCGTCGCGGGCCGCCAGCAGTGCGCTTCGCCCATCCACGACCATCAGAAACGGCTGCCCGGGCCAGGCGGTGTCGTGGGGCACGACTCCCACCGTCGCAAAGGCCAGATCGACCGTGCCGGTGGCCGACAGGGAGAGGGAAACCCCGCTCCCGGCCACCTTCCTCAGCGAGGGGACCAGCGGGGGGAATGCATCCGGAGAGGCGTGCAGAAGGATCCGCTCTCCCGCCCGCGCCGCTTCCCGCGACGCGATCTGGAGCGCCCCCCGCGCCGAGGTGAGCTCGACCAGTGTCGGCGTGTCCGGCACCGAGATCTGCTCCAGGGTCCGGCTCACCTCGTCGAGCGCCTGGCCCTGGCGTTCGAGGATCCGTGCCATCAGCACTGGCGGCGGCTCCGGGCGGTACCGCTTGGGCCGACCCTCTTCAACCCGGGCGCCTCCCTTCTGCACCAGACCCTCCAGCGCGCCATAGGTGTTGGCGCGCGCCAGACCGGCGGCCCTCGCGATGGCGTAGCCGGTGCCGGGGCCTCCGCGCAGGAGCACCTCGTAGACCAGACTCTCAGTAGGGGTGAAGCCGAAGGTGGTCAAATCCAGGGTGGCCACTAGCGATACTCCACCGGCCACCCGAGCAGCTTGGCGATCATCGCCAGGCGGAACGTCACGTCCACTACCCGCGAGTCCACCGCCTTCGATTCGAAGTGGAGGGGATAGGCGTGGTAAGTCACCCGGTGGGTGGTGCGGGGCGCCGCCTTCAGCGCCTTGGGCCGCCACACCCCTTGGTCGTCGCATTCGGACATCAGGCGGGCCAGGACCTTCGTGGCCACCGGGTTGGTGTGCAGTGCCGCGATTCGGGCAAGGAGCTCGATGAAGTGCAGCGCGAGCGGAATGTCCTTGGCATTGCCCTTGGCGTCCGAGACCAGCGGATCGCCCAGCAGCAGGAGTTCCGGCTTAAGCACGCGCTTCCCGATCTGCCAGACGTACGCCTTCTTCGACATCGGAAGCCCGAGGTATTGTCCCAGGCGCTCGGTGAAACCCGCTCGCTCCCGCTGCAGATTGGGCATCGCGGCGATCATCGCGACCGAATACCAAGTGGGCGGGTGCGCCTCGGGGTTGAGAATGGTCTTGGCGCCCGAACGCACGAACGGCTTCTCCGCCAAGGGGCTCCGGAGGAACGCCGAAACGGCTGAGGCAACCTTGTGCGCGGCGCCGCGGAGCCGCGGATCCTCCAAATAGCCCGCTTCGGCCAGCGCCGCCGCGGCGGCTTCCCGCATGTGCTCCCGCGCCCACTCCCCTGCGGGAACCGAGTCCTTGAAAAGCTTCGCGAACTCGAACTGAAGAAACGGATCCTCGTCGCGGGAAAGCAGCCGGAACAAGACTCGATCGGCCAGCTTGTACGACCGGGCCGAACGGGGCATTCCGAGCTGCAGGAGCCGCCGGTACTGGGGGATGGTTCCGACGTCCCTGATCCCCTCCTTTGCCGAAGGGGCGAGCCCGAGCAGGTTGCCCCCCCAGACCCCGGTGTCCTTCTGCTTCTTCACCACGGTCTGGACCAGCTTGGATTCGACTACCGCTGCTTCATCTTCGGCGATGGCCTCGGGAGCCATCGTGCCGGGATAGGCGAGCTCGCGTTTGCTGCGGAGGCGGATGGATTCGCTGCCGTGCTCCAGCAGCCAGGTCACCGGGATGCGGTGAAAATTTGGCAGATCCAGAAGGACCCCCGGGTGGGAGAGGCGCGGGGAAAACGAAGCGGCGGCAAGATAGTAGCGTCTACTCCTACGATCTAGACCCCGGCGGGCCGTAACTACGCCCCGGTGGGGCTGTTCAGCGGAGCGGGCTGGTACGATTCCCGCCGGCTGGACCGCTCACGCACTGGGGTCGGCGCAGAAATCGCCGGATGGAGGCGATGACGGTGTCGGGGACCTCCGCGTGGGGCCGGTGGAAGGCACGGGGGAGCGGGAGGAAATGCACGCAAGGGATGAGGTGCGAGAGGGTGTCCCCTACCGAGAAGGGCACCACCGGGTCGAGGCCTCCCCAAACCAGGAGGGTCGGCTGCGCGATGTCCCGGAATCGGTCGCGGAGCCCGGTGAAGTTGAACTCTTCGAGGATCCGCGTGGCGGCGCGGCTGTAGGCGGTGTCTCCGGTCGGGTCGTAGTCCGCGGTCGAGTCTGGCTCGGCCAGCCAGGTCGGGTCATGGATCGGGGTGACGAATGATCGAAGCGCCAGGTAGCGGCCCACCCGTTCCGCCTTGGCGGGGTACATGGTGTCTACGATGCCGCCGAGTCCGATGCGATATCCGGCGGGCGCGATCAGCACGAGCAGCCGGACGCGGTCGGGCCTTGCCAGGGCGAGCGACGCGGCGAGCTCTCCTCCCATCGAATGGCCGACGACCACCAGCGTTCCGGAGGTCCAGCGATCAATGAATCGCGAGAGCCACCCGGTCATCGCGGGCAGCGAGTAGCCCGTGTCGGGCTTGGCGCTCCCCCCGGCGCCCGGGAGGTCGATGGCGATTACCCGGTACCCCGAGGCCAGCGGACCAAAGACCGCTCGCCAGGTCGTCAGCGACTCGCCATACCCGTGCAGGAGCAGAAGGGTTGTGTCGCCCGTGCCCGCCCGCACCGTTCGGACCCGAATGCCGTCCACGTCGAGCCACTCGGCGCGGTGGGGCGGCTCCGGGCTCTGGCGGTCCCGGAGCACCCAGAGCGCGGTAAGCGGTGGTACGATGAGCCACCACCTCGAAAGCCGGAATCTCACAAGCCGAAGACCAACAGCACCCCGCCGGGGTTGGTCAGCCCGGCGAGGTCGGGAAAGGCGCCGTTGCCGCCCTGGCCCCACCATCCCCCGATTCCGGAAAGCACGGCGATGTACTCCCGGCCGTCCGGCCCGGCAAAGGCGATCGGATTGCCCACGATTCCGGACGGCGTCTTGAACCGCCAGAGCTCACGGCCGGTGCGCTGGTCGAGCGCCTTGAGCCACCCGTCGAGCGTACCATAGAACACCAGACCCCCTGCGGTGGTCAGGGCTCCACCGGCTACGGCAAGGGGCTCTTTGACTTCCCACGCGATCGTCGCGGTTGCTGCGTCCCATGCGATGAATCGCCCCCGGTTGCCGCCCGGCCCTGCCGTAGCGCTCGGGGTGGCGCCGCCGAACGGTTGCCCCGCGACGTAAGTGGCGGGCCCGGTCTGTAGGTCCATGCAGAGATTGTTGACTGGGACATAGAAGAGATTGGTCAGCGGAGAGAACGCGGCCGGCTGCAGGAATTTGGCGCCGATGCCCCCCGGACAGATGCCTGCGGTGGTGGCGGAAGGCGCCGGCGGCGCGGCATATCGAGGGTCGAGCTGGGGAAGCCCGGTGGCCAGATCCACCGATCGGGCCCAGTTGGTGGGGCCGTACTTCTCGGCAACCAGTAAGCGGCCGGTCGCGCGGTCGATCGTGTAGGCAAAGCCGTTGCTGTCGAAGTGGATCAGCGCCTTCACCGGAGCGCCATGCACGACGAGGTCGGCCAGAATGTTCTCGTTCGCTCCCCCGTAGCCCCACTCGTCGTGCGGGGTGATCTGAAGCGCCCAGCGCACCCGGCCGGTCGCGGCCTCCCGCGCGAAGATGGTGGAGGTCCACTTATCGTCGCCGGTCCGCAGCGCCGGATTAGCCGGCGCCGGCTGGTCGGTGCCAGCGTAGACCAGATCGAGGGCGGGGTCGTAGGACAGCCAGCCGGAGGTGGTTCCACCACCGGTCTTCCACGCTTCCCCGGGCCAAGTGGTGAGCCCGAGATCACGCCCTTGGTGTGACGGGTAGTTCGTGTTCGCCGCCCCGTCGAGCAGGACTTCCGAGTCGGGACCGGTGCTCCACGCCCGCCAAACCAGTCGGCCGGTCAGGGCCTCGTAGGCGGTGAGGTGCCCGCGCACGCCGTACTCGGCGCCGGAGATCCCGACGATCACGAGATCCTTGACGACCATCGGCGCCCCGGCGAGCGTGGCGCCGAGCCTCGAGTCGGCGTTGCGCACCCGCCAGATCTCCCGCCCGGTCTGCGCGTCGAGCGCGGCGAGGTCGCCCGCCAAGAGCGGGACGTAGATCTTCCCACTGGGGTGATACGCGAGTCCACGGCTGCCCACGTCGCAGCACCCCGTCGGAGGCGGGGCGGGGGCCGGCGCCGCGGGCGATGGCCCGGCTGGCCGCCTCGGGGCTGGAGGCTCGGGCGGGCCGGTGTACCTCCACCGGATGGGCGCCCCCGGCTGAGACAAGTCGAGCGCAAAGACCGCATTGGGATATGGCGTGTGGACGTACATCATCGAACCCACCACGAGGGGGTTTCCTTCGTGGGCCCGAAGTGCGCCGGTAGAAAAGCTCCACACCGGCCGCAGCTGCGCCACATTTGCCGTGCCGATCTGATCCAGCGGACTGAAGCGGGTGAGGGCATAGTCGCGCCCGGACATCTGCCATTCGCCCGGCGCGACATTCCGCGGCCCCGTGGCAGGTGGGCGACGTTGTGCTTCGACCGGCGGCGCGGCGGCCATGGCGAAGGCGGCAAGCGCTCCCCACACTCCAGCCCCGTTCACTGCTCCGGATCTCCACCGGTGGGAGCGGCGCTCCGGTTCTCCGGCCGGAAATAGGCGCGATCATACACCGAGCGCGGATTCCAGAGCACCCACGAATCGAGCCCCAGCTCCGCCGCCGCGCGCACCTGCTCGCGGACATGGAAGGCCGTGTACCGGGGGGGGCCCAGAGTGAACGCCTGCAGGTAAGGCCGGATCTCCGCAGTTTTCCGTGGCGCCAGCGCCTTCGCCCGCCTGATGCCGTCGGCGAGCGCCCGCTTGACCATCGTATAGGGGGCCGCGTTCGGCCGGGCGACTCCATACACACCACGCTGGTAGTGGCTCGGATAGACCATCGGGAGGACGACGTCGGCCGCGGTCAGCAGGTCCTCCCAATACTGGCCGATACCCATATCGCCCTCGGCCGTGGTGGTGAGTCCGAAGACGTCGATGGTGAACGGGACTTTGAGAGTGCGGGTCCGGCTGGCCAGGAGGCTGAGATTCCGTACCACGCCGTCGCGGCTCGTCTCGGTTCCCCGGCGGGAAGTGAACAGCGCCGTGGCCAGACGGCGTCTGGGTTCGTCGGGAAAGCGCACGTAGTCGTATTGGATTTCCTCGAAGCCGATCCCGACCGCTTCGGCGGCGAGCTGCGAAGCGTAGACCCAGACCGAGTCATTGAAGGCGTCTACCCAATGGGTGTGCTTCCGGTCGGTCCAGAGCCCGCCGGCGCTGTCTCGCACCGACCAGGCCAGCTTCCGCTCGGCCAGGAGCGGGTCTTTCGCCACCACGATTCGCGCGATCGGCCGAATCCCCTTGGCACGGAGGAACGCCACCCGCGCCTTCGCGTCCGCGGCGCGTAGCTGCCGGTTGGCTCCGATCTCGATCGCCGTGGGGACCGCCGAGCGATAGGTGAGGTATCCGGTGTCATCCTTTACGTCGATGACGAAAGCGTTGATCTCCGTCGTCTCGGCGAGCTGCACCAGCTGGTAGAACTTCTTGGTCCCGAACGCCCAGGCATTGACGTAGATGCCGCGCACCGGCGGAGCCGAAGGAGCGGGGGCAATCGCCGCGGCGACGACGAAGGCGAGGAGCATGTCCCCATATTAATAGATCCCTTGCCATCATCCGACGGGGGAGTAGGATTCTCCCGGCTTCACCAGCTTCCGACGCCTGCGAGGATTCGATGAAGATCAGCATCACCTACTGCGTGGTTTGAAACTACGAACCCCGCGCCGCCGGTCTGGCGGCGGAGCTCGAGCGGGAGTTCCCCGGCGCCGAGTTGAAGCGAATTCCGTCCTCGGGCGGGGTGTTCGACGTGACCGTCGACGGCGAGCTCATTTTCTCCAAGAAACTCGCGGGGCGGCACGTCGAGGCGGGGGAAGTGGTGCGTTTGATCAAGGAAAGGAAGGCGTGAGGATTTGCGGATAGCCATCTCTACCGGCGGCGGCGACGCGCCCGGCCTCAACGCGGTCATTCGAGCGGTGGTGCTCTCGGCGCACCAGCGGGGCTGGGAGACCTTTGGCATCACCCGCGGCTACGACGGGCTCCTGGCTCCCCACGACCACGCGGCCGGGGGCTTGATCCCGCTCGGACCCGACACCGTTCGGGGCATCACCCATTTGGGCGGTACCATCCTCGGCACCACCAACCGGGGAAATCCGTTCTGCTGGCCCACGCTGCGGGCTGACGGCACGTTGGTCGAACAGGACCGATCCGATGATCTCCTCGCCGCCATCCGCCGGCACCGGCTCGATGCCCTGGTCGCGATCGGAGGCGACGGCAGCCTCGGAATAGCCCACCAGCTCTTTCTGAAGGGCGTGCCGGTCGTGGGCGTCCCCAAGACGATCGACAACGACGTGTCGGGCACCGAGTCGTCCTTCGGCTTCGATACGGCGGTCAGCACGGCGACCGACGCGCTCGACAAGATCCACACGACCGCCGAGAGCCATGACCGGGTGTTCGTGGTGGAATTGATGGGGCGGTACGCCGGCTGGATCGCGCTCCACAGCGGGCTCTCCGGCAGCGCAGACGTCATTCTGATTCCGGAGATTCCATTCGACCTCGGCAAGGTATGCGAGAAGATCGCCGAGCGGGAACGTCGCGGCCGGCGGTTTTCGATCGTGGTGGCCGCGGAAGGGGCGCGCCCTCGGAACGGGGATGTCGTGCTCCGCGAGGAGGCCCGGGCGGGGCAGGCGGAGCGGCTGGGCGGCATCGCGGAGGAAGTGGCCCGCGGGATCACGGAGCGGACCGGCAAGGAAACCCGCAGCCTGGTGCTGGGACATCTGCAACGGGGCGGTTCTCCCACGACGTTCGACCGATTGCTCGCGCTCCGCTTCGGATCGGCCGCGGTGCGGGCCATCGCCGCCCAGGATTTCGGCACCTGCGTGGTGTACACGCCTCCGACCCTGGCACGGGTTCCGCTGGTGAACATCATCGGGCGGCCGAAGCTGGTGCCGCTGGATAGCGGGATCATCCTCACGGCGCGGAACCTCGGGATCAGTCTGGGAGACTAGCGGGTCGCGAAGAGCGAGGAGAGAGGAGGGGATCGTGGCACCGAAAGAGTCCGCGCTGTCGGAGCAGCAGATTCGGGAACGCCTGGGAGGGCTTAAGGGGTGGGAGCAGCGCGACGGTGCACTTCGCCGGACCTACGCGACCGATGGATGGAGGGGGTCGATGCTGGTGGCCAACGCCATCGCCTTCATTTGTGAGGCGGCCGACCACCACGCCGATCTGACCGTGACCTGGCCGCGCGTCGGCGTCGCGTTGTCGACCCACAGCGCGGGCGGCATCACGACGAAGGACTTTGAGGTGGCGGAGTTGATCGAGCGCCAGGTGAGTTGGAAACCGGGATCGAACTCGAGCCTGAGCGGCCCGGCGAAGCCCTTTGTAAAGGAGTAGTGCTACTCGCGGAGCCCGAGTCTGTAATACCCCGACTGTCCCACGCTTTCCTCCACCTCGACCTCGATCGCGTCCAGATGCCCGAGCGCTTCCTTCCGTAGCTCCTCTCGCACCCGGTGGGCCAGGTACTCCGCGACCATCTCCGCCGTTGTGTTGGTGATCGGGAGGAGCGCGCAGTTAGAGGCCGGGAAGACGAATCGCTGCTTGCCGAGGTAGTCCACCACCATCCGGTCGCCATCCTCCTTCAGGACCAGCTTCGGGTTCTCCATCGGCAGGAGGATCCGATGGTCCACCGCCTGCACATAGGGGCGGACGATTCGCTTGAGCACGGCGAAGTCCACCACGAAGGCGCACTCGGGGTCCACGCCCCCCTCGACCGTCACTCCGATCCGGTAGTTGTGGCCGTGGAGCGACTCGCACTGATGCCCGGCGAGGGTGATGAAATGTGCTGCGGAAAAGCTCAGGTAATCCTTGCTGACCGACACCTTGAATGCGTGCGCCACGTGATCGTCGCCCCCTGGGGATGGTTGAACCGGGGCCGAATATAGCCTGGGGACCCGGGGATGTCCCGCCGAGGGGGGGGCCTGTCCGGGGGGGAGGACAGATCGGCACTCCGTCGAATGGGAGGGCGTTGTGGAATAAGGGGATACGCTCTGGCACGCAGGTCGCTTTATCCCGGCCACACGCTGGTGTCGCACTCTGCTTTGGAGGAAACGATGAGCACGCGAACGGTGGTTTTCGGTTCGGCCCTCCTGTTGCCGCTTCTCGCGGCCGCTCCGGCCCAGGCCCAGCGCGTTGCCGCCGACATCCGAATCGGGGGTGGTCCCATCAGGGGACACGTGGTCATCGGTTCGCAAGATCGCTTCGATTCGAGGTGGGATCGGGACTACCGCCCCCGCCGGGTCCGCGTCGAGGTGATCGGCCGGCGGGATCGTGGCTGGTTCGGAAGGTTCCGTCGCGAGGCCCGCGTGGTGGTGGTGTATTACGACCGGCGCGACGACTGCTACTACGATCGGTTCCGGTCCGGTCTCCAGGAAATCCGGGTCTATGAGCGTGATGGTCGATTCTACCGCGCCGACGGAGACCGGGATGACGGCAGGTTCTACGACGATCGCTACGATGACCGTCGCGACCGCGACTTCGACCGAAACCGTGACCGGGATCATCACTAATGCACTGACATGAAACCGGTGGGGCCGTCCTTCCTTCGAGCCGCCTGTGGCTCTCCTTCCCCGGCCCCGCCAGCAGACCCACGGCTCCCAGCCTGGGTTCGAGCGGCCCCGCCTCCGGGCGGGGTCGTTCGTTTGGGGGGGTCCGGCTTGCCGAGACCGGAATTAGACGCGAGCTTTGGGCTTGGTCCGGGTCGGGCCGGTGCCCAGGGCTGACGGTCGGTTGCTCCGGGGCTACTCGAAGTTGAGGGCGGCGTGCTATCAGATCGGCGCCGGGAATGAAACCGTTCGAGCCCTGTAATTTCCTCACGCTAAGGAGCCTGTCATGAGATGTCGCCGCGTCGTGATTTCCAGCCTGGCCCTCGGCCTCGCGATCAGCTCTGTCGCGCTGGCCCAGGGCGCCGATCGAAAGGCTCATTTCGGGGTGTTGGCGGGGGGAGCGTTCGCGAAGGTCGGCGGGAAAGACACCCAGGATCAGAACATCAAGACCCGGGTGGGTATCGCCGCCGGCGGATTCGTTACGGTCGGTGTCAGCAAGAACTTTGCGATCGAACCCGAACTGCTCTTTGTGCAGAAGGGGGGCAAGGGGTCGGATGCCACATCAACAACCAACCTCAAGGTCTCCTACGTCGAGCTGCCGGTTCTCCTCAAGTTCCGATTCCCGGGGAAGTCGGGAGGTGTGGTGGTCCCGCACATCTACGTCGGCCCGACCCTCGGGTTCAAGGCGGGGTGTAACCTGTCGGGTACCGATGGGAGCATCACCGTCTCCGGGAAGTGCGAAGCCCAGCCGTTCGACTTCAAGATCAAATCCACGGATTTCGGAGCGACGTTCGGAGGTGGGGTGGACGTCGGACGGGCGATCATCGACGTGAGGTACGACCTCGGCCTGACGAAGATCGGCAACGATACCAGCAACAACGACATTAAGAACCGGGTGTTTTACCTGCTGGCAGGCTGGACCTTCCGCGCGGCGCACTAGCCCAAGCACGTCCAAGTACACGCCGCCCCCGCAGGCTCCGCCTGCGGGGGCGGTTTGTCATCCGGCGGCGGCCGGCCGCGTTAGGTTTGAGGGCCCATGCATCCCGCCCGCGACCACCACCTTCCCCTCGACCCAACCGCTTTCCGGCGGGCGCAGCATCCCAAGGGAAGGGTTATCGTCATCGCGCCCACGCGCGCCGCCTGCGAAACCATCGAGCTCGCGCTCGGCACCGAAGTCGAGACCCTACTTCAGCGAAAGCATGGCCCGACGCTCTGGAGCTGGGCGGCGGAGGGAAAGCCGTTCGGCGTCGTCGCCGGTACCGGTACCGGCAAGACGCTCTCCATTCGGCCAATTGCCCAGGCGATCCTGCAGGAAACGCTCCGTTACGGGGTGGTCAACCGTGAGCGGGAGGCGACGCCGGAAACCCCCACATGGAATGTGGTGATAGTCACCACCGGAATCGCGCGCCGGTGGTTTCAGGACGATCTCATCACCGCGCGCGACACGCTGGTGGTGGACGAGATCCACCAGACCTCGGCCGAGCTGGAGCTGTGCCTCGCGCTCGGGAAGCGGGCCGGCTGCCGTTTCATCTGGCTCTCCGCGACGGTGGATCCGGCGTTCTACGCGCGGTACCTCGGGAGCGCGGAGGTGCTGGAGACCAGCGCCTTCGACCCCGCACTGCGCGCCAAGGTCACGGTGGTTCCCCAGGACGCCGAGGAGTTCCTCGAGGACAAGTTCCTTCGGCGGGTCATCAAGGAGCGGCGCGGCGTGGCGGTGTTCGTGCCGACCCGGGCGGAAGTCGAACGCCTGGCGGGGGAGCTGGGTGAGCGGTGGTCGAGGCTCTCGGCGGCGTTCTACCACGGGGGAGAGCCGATCCGGGTCATCCGTCCCTTTCTGGAGGGAGCGGTAGAGAAGCCCTTCCTCCTCGCCATGACCGCCGCCGGGCAATCGGCGCTCAACATCCCCGGTCTCGATACGGTGGTCATCTACGACGCGCGCTATGGCAACCGGGTGGATCGCGGCCGCAACGTCCTCCACCGGATGTACCTGGGCGCCAACGAAATCCTCCAGATGGCGGGGCGGGTGCACGGGCGGGTGGCCCAGGGCGAGGTGACCATCCTGTCCGACCGGCCGCTCGACTTCGACGCGCTGCGTCCGACCCCGCCGGAGTTTCAGCTGGCCGGCGACGCGGAGCGCGTGGCCCTTACCTGCGCGGCGCTCGGGGTGGACGCGCGTGATCTCGACCTCCCGGTCCCGCTCAATCGTACGGCATACCAGCGCGCGCTGGAGCTTCTCACCACCCGCGGACTGGTGGCCGGCGGCCGGCTCACCGAGTATGGCCGGGAGGTGGAGGCGATGCCGGTGGAGCGGCCCTGGGCCGAGCTGCTGGTGCAGGCGGAGCCGTCACTGGTCCCGATCGTGGCGGTCTGCTCGAATATCGACTCGCTTCATCGGATGACCCGGGAAGAGCGCGATCTCGAAGGGGTGGTGGTGCAGGGGAGCGATCACCTCACGGCGCACAACCTCTACGCCGACGCGGTCAACCAGCACGGCGGGCTCGGCCAGGTCTACGGCCTTCCCCGGCACGTCTTCGACGCCGCGCTGGACGAATGGGGGGAGCGCCGCGGGGTTCTGGTCAAGGCCATCGAAGACGCGGCCATGGGTGCCGCGGCAGTGTATCGTTCGCTCGAGCTGCCCCTGCCGCCGACCGTGCCCTACGCCAATCGCGAGCTCCGGGCCCAGTTTGCCGATCTGGTCGCCCGGATCATGCCCTTTGACCTGGTGATCGACGAGCACACCGCCGACGGACAGGACGCCCGCGTGGCCAAGACATCGGTCGCTGGAAGCTGGGGCGCCGTCGCGGGAAGCCTGCGGTATTTCGCCGATCGATTCGGGGTGCCGCGCGCCTCGGTCGAGGGCACTACGCTCTCCTACGACCTGGTCCGCCGGCATGCGACGCTTGGTTCCCCGACGGTCTTGCTCGCGGGCCCGCGGAAACACCAGCAGCTCGCCCTCTCCCGGCGGCTCACCTACTTCGGCTTCGAGCTGGAGACCGCGATCGAACCGATCGAGGGCCCGATTCCCGATGCGCTCCTTGGGGCTGCCCGTGAGGCATTGGCCGCTGCGCTCCTGGACGGTGAAACCGCCCATCCGGAGCAGGGCAAGATCCGCCGGAGCGCCACGATGCTGCGCGAATGGTGGCGACGCTCAGGGGGCCAGCTCGCGGCGGGGTCGGAGCAGGCGCTTCGAGCCCACCTGATAGGCCAGCTTGCGGAGGTGCGCTCCTGGAAGGAGTTTCTCGCGGTGCCGGTGATGATGGAGCCCGACGCGCTGGTGCCCGAGGTCGAGCGGCGTCGCCTTGACGCCCTGCCCGGGATGCTGCGACTCCGGGGCGACGCGGTTCCGCTCGACTACGAGGTCGAGGGTGGAGGGGGCGTGGTGCGGCTCCGCCTGCGGGAAGGCCAGGCTCGCCGGCTCACGCCGCAGGAGCTGGGCGACCTCGACCGGCCCTTGCGGTTCGCCGTCGTCCGGGGCGGGGAGCCGGCGCTGCGCGCCGATACGCTCGAGGAACTCAAGCATCTGCTCCGGAACCCCGCCGGGCGCACCCATCCGCATCGGTCCCGGCACCCCCACCCGAGGCGAGGCGGGCGGCGCCGGTGATTTGCGAGGAGGCGTGGGCGTGAGTCTGGTCCTGCCCGAAAGCATCCCGATGGAGGCCATCCGCCGCGCGCGCGATGCGATCCGGGACTCGGCGTTCCGTACGCCGTGCTTCAAGCTCCCCTACGATGGCCCCAGCGAGATCTGGGTCAAGCTCGAGACCCTTCAGCCGGTCGGCTCGTTCAAGATTCGCGGGGCCCGGAACGCGATCGCCGCGGCGGATCCGCACGACCTCGAAAGGGGGATCTACACCGCGAGCGCAGGCAACATGGCGCTGGGGCTTGCCTGGTGCGCGCGGGAGCGAAACCTCCCCTTCACCGCCATCGTCCCCGACCACGCGCCCGAGGCCAAGTTGTCGGCGCTCCGGAGGTTGGGCGCTCAGATCCGGCCGGTCCCCTTCCCGCGATGGTGGCGAGTATTGCTGGAGCGCCGTTTCGAGGATCAGGAAGGGCTGTTCATCCACCCGGTGTCCGACGTGGCCGTGATGGCCGGGAACGGCACCATCGGACTCGAGATCCTCGAAGACATCCCGGACGTCGAGAAGATCATGGTCCCCTTCGGAGGTGGGGGGCTTTCCTGCGGAATCGCGAGCGCGCTCCCCCCCGGGCAATCCGGCGTCAGGGTGATCGCCTGTGAAGTGGAAACCGCCGCTCCGCTCAGCAAGTCGCTCGAGGCGGGCTCGCCCCAGACGATCAGCTACACCCCCAGCTTTGTGGACGGGATCGGCGCGGCGGGGCTGCTCCCGGAAATGTGGCCGATGCTGAGGCGGCTGCTGGGCGGAGTGGTGGTGGTGTCGCTCGAGGAGACGGCGGCGGCCATTCGGATGCTGGTGGAACGCATGCGGGTCGTGGCGGAGGGGGCGGGCGCGGTTCCGCTCGCGGCGGCGCTCTCGGGGCGGGCGGGCGGCGGGACGATCTGCTGCGTCATCTCGGGTGGCAACATCAATCTCGACCGGCTCGCCGCGATCCTGACCAAGGCTCCGGGCGCCGTCGGTCCCGTCCTCTGACTACCCCGGCCCTCCTCTACGGTGCCACCGGTTATACCGGTCGGCTGATCCTCGCGCGATGTCTCGACCGCGGGCTCCGCCCGGTGCTGGCCGGGAGGAGCGAAGCCGTTCGCGAGCTCGCCGAGGCGCACGGTCTCGAGGGCCGGGTGGTCGGGCTGGATGATCCACCGGCGCTCCGGCGCTGCCTCGAAGGAATCCGCGCCGTGGTCCACTGCGCGGGCCCGTTCGACCGCACCTCGCGTCCGATGGCGGACGCCTGCCTCGCGGCGCGGGCGCACTATCTCGACATCACCGGCGAGATCAGCGTGTTCGAAGCTCTCGCGGCCCGGGACGCGGAGGCACGCGTCGCCGGCGTGATGCTGCTGCCCGGCGTGGGCTTCGACGTGGTCCCGTCGGACTGCCTCGCCGCCCATCTCAAGGGTCGCCTCCCCACCGCCTGCCGGCTGGTGCTGGCGTTCGAATCCTCGGGTGGACTTTCCCGGGGAACCGCCACGACCATGGCGGAGAACATTGCGCGCGGAGGAGCGATCCGGCGGGCCGGGCGCATCGTGCCGGTACCGGCCGCGTGGAAGACCCGGAGGATGGACCTCGGCCGGGGGCCGGTCGAGGTGACCTCGATTCCATGGGGCGATGTTTCCACCGCGTGGCACAGCACCGGGATACCCGACATCGAGGTATACACCAGGATGACGTCCGGCAGGCGCCGACTCCTGCTGGCCAGCCGCTACCTCGGTTGGCTCCTGGCCTCGGGGCCGGCGCAGCGCTTCCTCAAGGGGAAGATTCGGAGTGGTGCCCCGGGGCCCGACGCGGCGGCGCGGGCCCGGGGCACCTGCCGGATCCTGGGCGAGGTGTCCGACCGCGAGGGGCGGAGCGCGCGCACCAGGCTGAGCGGCCCGGAGGGCTACACCCTGACGGCGTTGACCGCGGTAGCGGCGCTGGAACGCACGCTTGCCGGGGAAGCCGTGCCCGGCTTCAAGACACCGTCGCTCGCGTTCGGCCCCGACTTCGTGCTGGGGGTCGAGGGAGTCGTTCGGGAGGACCTTCCCTAGGGCCGCGGCCCCGCCGGTCGCGGAGCCGGTGGCTCGGGCCTTCCTCCCGGCTTCCACTCCGGCTTGGGGCCATCGGCAAGGAGGCGAACCGCCCGCGCCGCCGCCTGGATCACTGCCGCCATGTGGACCGGATCGGCCCGTGACGCGTCGTCACTCGGGCGGTGATAGTCGGTGTGCAGGTTGAAGCTCGAAAGGGTGTGGGCCACGATTCCGCGGAGCGCGAGCGCATAGTTGTCGCTCCGCTGAAAGAACAGCTGGGCGGGCCGGGCGTCCGGCACGAGC
>JBGPVQ010000008.1:0-21276 GCA_041491785.1 Gemmatimonadota bacterium
GGCCTCGGCGCGGCGCTTGGCGTCCTGATACTGCGAGCGCAGGTCCGCTACGATCGAGGCCTGATTGAGCCGGTTGCTGTTGAGGTTGGTCCTGAGCTGCACCAGCTGGGACTCGGCATCGGTGAGCTGCCGGTCGGCGTTGAGCGTCTGGATTTCGACGTCAGGATTACTCAACTCGAGGATGATCGTCTCGGGCTCGACGGGCGTGGTGCCGGGCAGGAGATGAATCTTTTCGACCCGTCCCGTGGTGACGGCGGTGATGAACCGGGTGTCCTCCGGGACCAGCGTTCCCGGGCCGCGCACCTCCAGCACCATCTCGCCGCGCTTGACCGTATCCATGACGATGGTGCCCCGCTCGACCGTCGGCGCCGCCGGCTGGAGGCTCATGGTCGCCAGGGTCACGGCAATCAAGGCCACCACGCCGATCCCACCGAGGATCCACTTCTTCCGGTTTTTCTGGGGTTCGCGCTTGATGTCCATGCTACGGACATAGGTAAGAAACATGCCCGGTCACAACCGGAGGCAACACCTTGTCCGATATGCGGTTGGCTTTCCTGCGCAAGCTGGGTCGGGGGACCGCCTGTTCGATATTGGGATTCCACTATCCCACAGGCGGACGGTCTCTCGAATGGGAGCTACCGCGCCGACTCGGTCGAGGTCCGCGGCGGCTTGGGACAGTCGGGCCACGGGGAAATCTGGCCGTTCTGTCCCATGGGCATGATCCGCCGGTCGCGAGGGACGGTGGCCGGATCCTCTGAGGCGAGGTACGCGAGCATCGCCGTGAGGGTCGCGTTCCGTTTGAGATTCGGCTCGATCACCTTGTCGTAGGTATCCCGACCGGTGTGCCAGGTGTAGGTCCCGTAGTCCGCGCTCTCGGAGCCCAGGCCGAAGCCCGGGGCCCCGTAGCAGGCAAACGAGGCGTTATCCGATCCACCACCGGCCGGCCCGCCGGGGAAGCCGAGGGTGATTCCCTGGCTCAGCTCGCCGGGGAGCCGGCTCACCCACCCCGCGATGTTGGCGCCGGCGCCGACCAGGCCCGAGGCCCCGAGGCTCACGATCCTGCCGGTGCCGTTGTCCTGGTTGAACTGCGCCTGCAGGCCCTTCACGATCTCCGGGTGATCCTCGGCGAAGGCGCGGGAGCCCACCAGGCCGAGTTCTTCGCCGCTCCAATGCCCGACCAGAATGGTGCGCTTGGGCGCCGGATAGGCGGTCGCAAGCAGCCGCATCGCCTCGAGCATGGTCACAGTCCCGGTGCCGTTGTCGGTGGCACCGGAACCCCCATCCCAGGAATCGAAATGCGCGGAGAACAGGACGTATTCGTCCGGGTGCTGGGTTCCCTTGATCTCGCCGATCACGTTGAACACCGGCTGCTCGCCCAGGGACTCCGCCTCCGCGGTAATCCGCAGCACCGGCCCCTGGTTTCGCTCAGTCAGCCGGTAGAGGAGGCCGTAATCTTCGCAGCTCACGTCCGTGGTGGGGATGTTTCTGGTCTGGGCCATGAAGATCCGGGTGACCCCCCACCCGCCGGTCCAGGTCGAGGTGATGATCCCCAGCGCACCGGCATCCTCCAGCCGTTTAGCCAGCGCCTTGGCCGCCGGTCCGAACCCGATCGCGCGCGACTGCCACGCCCTTCGTGCGGCGGTCCGCTCCCGATTCATCGCATCGAAGGCCTCCTGGCCGCCCCAGCGAATGAAGCTCGAATCGGGACGGCAGGTGGGCTCAGCGCGGGAAGCGAGAACGAATTTCCCCTTGATCTGCGGAAGCCACGCGGCGAACGCCACGGAATCGCTCGGGTCGGCGAGAATCACCATCGATCCTTGCACCGGCTTCCCTTTGGTGCCGGGGCTCCAGGCCAGGATGGTCCCCTCGAGGCTGCGGACCCGCGGTGCGACCAGGTCGAGGTGGCTGGGCCCCCGCCGCCACGCGGTCCAGGTGCCGAATTTCTCGCTCCGGGCCGTCACCCCCCACTTGGCGTAGGTGGCCCTGAGCCAATCCTGGCCTGCCACGATGCCCGGCGCGCCGAAGAGGCGCGGCCCGATGGAATCGGCGAGCGCCTGCATCAGCGTCATCGCCTGGGAATGCTCCATTCCCTCGGTCCAGATTTTTCGGAGGACGGCATCGTCGGTGGGAAAATTCTGGGCGGCGACCGGCGCCCGCCCCGCGAGCAGTGTCAGTGCGATTCCGAAGAGAACTACCCGTTTCATCACCAGCTCCAGTGAGTTGGAAGGAGGTATCGGACTCCGCGCGGGCTCACTCGGGATAGTAGCGGCCACCGTCCCGGGCCATCGCCACGAGAGCGGGTGCCGGAGCGAATCGTGGCCCATGAAAGGCGGCCAGCGCCTCCAGCGTTTTCACCACCTGCGATGCGCCGAGGCTGTCGATGTAGCGAAGCGGGCCGCCCCGAAACGCAGGATAGCCGATGCCGAAGATCGCGCCGATGTCGCCGTCGCGCGCTGAGCGGACCACGCCCTCCGCCATCGCGAGCGCCGCTTCATTCAGCATGATGTAGATCAGGCGCTGTTCCAGCCGGGCGGTGTCGACCGAGGCCAGCGGGGTCACGCCAAGGAGCTTGTAGGCTTCGGGGTCGGGGTCGGTCTTGTGCCCGTCGTGATAGAGATAGAACCCCTTCCCCGCCTTCCGGCCCAGTCGGCCCGCTTCGACCATCCTGAGGACGCCGGGACTTGGCGTCATCCGGTCGCCGAAGGCCGCGTGCATGACGCCACTCGCCTTGCTGCCGACGTCGATCCCCACCTCGTCGAGGAGCGAGATGGGACCGACCGGAAATCCGAACCCCGTCATGCTGCGGTCGATCACCTCGATCGGGGTTCCCTCCGCCAGCAGCAGGCCCGCTTCGTTCATGTAGGGCGACAGGATTCGATTGACCCAGAAGCCAGGCCGGTCCTTGACCACGATCACCGTCTTGCCCATCCGCCGCCCGAACTGTACCGCGGTGGCGATGGCATGGGGGGTGGTGGCGTCGGTAGGGATGACCTCCAGGAGCGGCATACGCTCGACCGGGGAGAAGAAGTGCATGCCCAGCATTCGCTCGGCGTGCCTTGCTCCCTCGGCGATACTCGCGATCGGGATGGTCGAGGTGTTGCTTGCCACCACCGCCTCCGGCCGGACCGCCGCCTCGATTTCCGCCATCACCTTCCGCTTGACGCCGAGATCCTCGAAGACTGCCTCGATCACGACGTCGGCGCGCTCGAAGCCCCGCCAGGCGCCGCTCCCCGAAAGCAGCGCCGATTTCCGCTCGTATTCGAATCGGGTGATTCGTTTCCTGGTGAGCTGGCCCGTGAGGATGTCGGTCGCGGTCTTGAGGCCCTTCCCCACTCGGGGGAGGTCGGCATCCTTGAGCCGCACCTCGACGCCAGCCTGGGACGCCGCCGTCCCCGCGATGCCGGCGCCCATGAACCCGGCGCCCACCACGCCCAGGCGGCGAACCGGACGCGGCGCCGCGGTGCCGGGGACGACCCCGTCGTCCTTTTTCAGAGCGTTCTGGGCGAAGAAAATGCGCACCAGGTTTCGCGAAACCTCGCCCACGGCAAGCTCGCCGAACAGCTGGGCCTCCCGGCGGAGCCCCGCCTCCATGCCGTGCTCCATCCCGGTCTGGACCGCCTCCAGGGCCGCGAGCGGCGCGGGATAGTGTCCGCCGGACTTCTTCATGACGGTCGCGCGGGCCTGGCGATACACGATGCGGCGGCCGATCGGGTTCCGGTCCAGCAGCAGCCCGCCGCCGCGGGAACGGAGCGGGACCCCTCGCCGCGCGAGCCGATCCGCCGCCGCGAGCGCGGTCGAGCGGAGAATGCTCGGAGGCACCAGCTCGTCCACCAGGCCGAGCTTGAATGCCTTGGCCGCGCGCTCGGTCTTGCCGGCGAGGATAATGTCCAGCGCCGCGCTGACTCCGATGAGCCGGGGAAGCCGCTGGCATCCTCCGGCGCTGGGCAGAATCCCGATCTGCACCTCGGGGAGGCCGATCACCGTCTTCGGAGAGTCGGTGGCGACGCGCCAGGCGCAGGCGAGCGATAGCTCGCAGCCGAGGCCGACGCAGGCGCCGTGAATCGCGACGACGATCGGCTTGGGGAACTGCTCCAGCCGGCCGATCATCGCCTGTCCGGCGCGGGAGAGCGCCGTTCCCTCCTCGGCGGTCTTGATTCGGGTGAATTCCTGGATGTCCGCGCCGGCGACGAAATGGTCGGGCTTCCCCGAGATGAGCACCACCGCGCGCGCCGCGGGATCGTCCTTGATGCGGGCGAGGAGCGATTCGAATTCCCCGATGATCGCCGAGCCCAGCATGTTGACCGGCTCACCGGGCACGTCGAGGGTCAGGAGCGCGATGCCGTCGGTGACGGAGAGCGTGAACGCGCTCAAGCGACCAGCTCCAGCACCATCGCGAGCCCCATGCCGCCC
The DNA here is from genome assembly GCA_041491785.1 of Gemmatimonadota bacterium. Lineage (GTDB taxonomy): Bacteria > Gemmatimonadota > Gemmatimonadetes > Gemmatimonadales > GWC2-71-9 > JABFSM01. Next base: position 4,411 of record JBGPVQ010000008.1, read on the forward strand.
TGGGCACAAATGGAGATGAGCCCGAATTGCACGCCCCGGCGCACCATTTCATTCGAGAGCGTGGTGACCAGCCGCGCCCCCGTCGCGCCGAAGGGATGGCCGATCGCAATCGAGCCGCCCATCACGTTGGTGCGGTCCCAATCCACCTCGCCGACCGGTGCGGAGCGACCCAGCCGCTCGGCCCACGCCTTCGAGGCCCAGGCCTGCGCGTTGGAGAGCACCTGTGCCGCGAAGGCCTCGTGGATTTCCACCAGTCCAAGCTCCCTCCAGGCAATGCCGGCGCGGTCCAGCGCGGTGGGCACCGCATAGGCGGGGCCCATCAGCAGCTGCCACCCCGGGTCCACCGCGGCAACGGCGTAGCTGCGAATGGCCACGAGCGAGCGGTAGCCGAGGGACCGGGCCTTCTCCTCGGCCATGACCAAGACCGCGGCCGCGCCGTCGGTGAGCGGGGAGGCATTTCCGGCGGTGATCGAGCCGTAGCGGCGGTCGAACACCGGCTTGAGCTGCGCGAGCGCCTCGAGGCTCGAATCGGTCCGGATGCCGTTGTCGCTCGTGGTGATCTGATCCAGGTCCGGGCCGCCGAACCAGGGCACGATCTCCGCGGTGAGGCGGCCATCGGCGGTCCCGGCGGCGGCGCGCTGATGGCTGAGCAGGGCCAGTCGGTCCTGGGCGTCGCGCGAAATGCTGTTTTCCTTGGCCATCTTCTCCGCGGACTGGCCCATCGACTCACCGGTGGACGGTTCCGCGATCGCGGGGGACACCGGCGTCAGGTCCCTTGGCCGCACCGAGGCGAAGAGCCGGAGCCGCTCTCCGAGCGACTTGGCCTTGCTGGCGGCGATCAGGATCTGGCTCATCCGCTTGGAGTGGAGAATGGGGATGTCGGAGAGCGATTCGACGCCGCCCGCCAACACTACGTCGGCGTGGCCGAGGAAGATCTGGTCGTGCGCGTTGGTGACCGACTGTCCCGCCGATGCGCAGGCGCGGTTCAGGCTGTACGCGGGGATGGTGCGGGGAAACTGGGGAAGTAGCGCCACCTCGCGTGCCACGTTGGGCGCCAGAACCGAGGGAATCACCTGGCCGAAGATGACCTCGTCCACCTCGCGGCCATCGAGGTTGGAGCGGTAGAGCAGCTCGCGGGCGGCGTGGCGGGCCATCTGCACGCCGGTGGCATCCCGGAGAACCGTGCCGCTGCGGGCAAAGGGGGTGCGGAGCCCTGCCACGACGACGGGACGACGCACGCCGCTACTTTCGCTGCGCGAGCACGCTCGCCATTGCGCTCCAGCGCGCGTTGTCCACCGCCTCGACCACCTCGCGGCCGTGCAGGACGGTCAATGGAGCGACCAGCTTGGCGAGTTCGCCGGAGCGGAGCAGGTGGGCGGCGCTCGAGGGGCCCCACCCGAACGCCTTTTGGGCTTCGAGGAAGGTTTCCAGCATGAAGATTCCGCCCGGCGCAACCGCGTCGAGAATCCTGGGCATCCGGTCGCGGTCGAGGTAGTTGAAGACCAACACGGCGTCGAACTGTCCGAGGTTGGGCCAGGTTCCCTCGAGGTCAGCCTCCAACCAGGTAACCTCGAGCCGCCGGGTCTTGGCCTCCTTGCGGCCGATTTCCAGGCTGGCGGCATCCCGGTCCACGGCGGTGACGTGGGCGCCGAGCGCTGCCGCAGCCAAGGCGTGGCGGCCGCTGCCGCTGGCCAGGTCGAGCACGCGGCTGCCCGCCCGGATCCGGTGCGCGTGCCAGGCGAACCAGCTGCTGGGACGCTCCAATTCGGTCAGATCGGGCGAGTCGGAGTAAACTCCTACCACATGACTCCTTCGGTTCGCGCCACGCTTGGCGACCTGGCTGCCCGCCCAGCCGATTTGCTGGTAATCGGCGGCGGCATCACCGGCGCCGGGATCGCCCGCGACGCCTCGCTCCGAGGGCTGGATGTCGCATTGGTCGAGGCGAAGGACTTCAGCGAAGGGACCAGCTCGCGATCGAGCCGCCTGATCCACGGCGGGCTCCGCTACCTCGAGCATCGTCACCTGCACCTGGTGCGCGAAGCACTCCACGAGAGGGGAGTCCTGCTTCGCCTCGCCCCACACCTCGTCCGGCCCCTCCCCTTCCTGCTCCCCATCTTTCGGGGGGACCGGGTGCCCCGTTGGAAGGCCGCGGTCGGCCTGACCCTGTACGACCTGCTCGCCGGGAGGGGTAATGTGCGCCGCCACCAGACGCTCGGCAAGCGAGCCCTGCTGGAACGGGAGCCACTCCTCCGCGAGCGAGGCTTGACAGGCGGCGCCCTCTACTATGACGCCCAGTGCGACGATGCCCGGCTCACCATCGCCGTGGTTCGGGCCGCGGCCACCCAAGGCGCGCGGGTGGCCAACTACACCCGGGCGATCCAGCTGCTCCGGGAGAACGGCCGAGTGGCAGGGGCGAGGCTCCGGGACGAGCTCACCGGGGAGGAAGCTGAGGTCCGGGCGCGGCTCGTCATCAACGCGGCCGGGCCCTGGGCCGACCGGGTTCGGCGAATGGAGGATCCCGGCGCCGTTCCCATTCTCCGGCCCACCAAGGGGTGTCATGTGGTGGTGCCCCAGCCCCGGATCGGGAACCGGCACGCCGTGATCTTTACCAGCCCGTTGGATGGGCGGGTGATGTACGTGCTCCCGTGGGGCGCATTGACCTACATCGGCACTACCGACACCGATACAACAGAGCCTCCCGACGCCGCGGCACCGGAGGAGTCGGATGTGGTGTACCTCCTGCGCTCAGCCAATTCGCTCTTCCCCGGCGCCCGCCTCGACCAGGACGATGTGGTGGCAAAGTGGGCCGGGCTTCGTCCGCTCCTCGCCGCGGACCCCGGCGCCCACGCCTCGTCGGTGTCACGGGAGCACCGGATTCTGCAGGGGCCGGCGGGCATGCTCACGATCGCTGGAGGGAAGCTCACCACCTTTCGCCGGATGGCGGCTTTGGTAGTGGATCGCGCGGTTCGGGAGCTCGGCTGGCGCGGAACCGAGGGCCGAGCCCGGAGCGAAACCGAGCCACTTCCGGGCGGCGAGGCCGTGGTCAGCGAAGGCTTCCGCAGGGAGGGCCTCGAGCTCGGATTATCCGAGGCGACGGCGGACCACCTGCTTCGGCAATACGGTGGCGAAACCCCGGCGGTCTATGGCCTTTGCCGCGCCCGAGCCGAGCTGGCGCAACCGCTCCACCCGGAGCACCCCGCGATCGGGGCGGAGGTGGTCATTGGCATCCAACGGGAGTTCGCCCGCACCCCGGACGACGTGCTGGCCCGCCGGATCCGTATTACGCTCGAGACGCGGGATGGGGGGGAGCAGGCGCGGGCTCAGGTGACCCGGCTCATGGCCGAGCCAATGGAGGCCGTGGATCGCATCAGGTAAATCGTTGATGACAAAACAGTTATACCATAGGCGCGTCGGTCGTTCCGAATCCCCGGCGCTCCATCCCGCCCCAGCCCTTGGATCGGCGCAGGAATTTAAACACGCCCCGCAGTCGCCAGATCGCGGTCAACTGGCGGTAGCCGAAGTTTTCAGCCACGGCGAGCCAGATCAGCCGATAGAGATCGGAGCGGCGGGGATAGCGGCGGAACCCCAGCTCCTCCAGGGCGACCGCAGTGAACGAGAGCGCCAACCCCAAGCCGATGGCCACACTCAGAAACGCCACGGCGTAGAGCCCGGACACCCGGTGGAGTGCCAGCGCCAGCAGGAAGCCGAGGTAGCCAAACACCTCGACAATCGGACTCAGCATCTCGAGAAACACGAAATATGGAAAGGCCAGCATCCCCACGCGGCCATACCTGGGGTTGAAGAGCATGCGACGGTGTCGGGCGAGTGTCTCAATCAGCCCGCGCTGCCAGCGATCCCGTTGCCGGCCGAGCACCTTGAGACTGACCGGGCACTCGGTCCAGGCCACCGGATCGGGCACAAACCCGATCGAATAGGGAATGCCGCGCTCCAGGCAATGGCGGTGGAGTCGAACCACCAGCTCCATGTCCTCGCCGACCGTATCGGTGGAGTAGCCCCCGACCTCGACCACCAGTTCCCGCTTGAAGACCCCGAACGCCCCGGAGATGATGAGGGTGGCGCGCAGCTCGTGCCACCCCATCCGGCCCGCGAGAAACGCCCGCAGATACTCCAGCACCTGGAAGCGGGGCAAGAGATCCTTGGGCAGCCGCACCTCCACCACCGCGCCCTCCCGCACCGTGCAACCGTTCACGATGCGGATGACGCCTCCCGCCGCGATGGTGTTCGCATCTTCCACGAAGGGCCGCACGATCCGGGTCAGCGCCTCGCGTTCGAGCAGACTATCGGCGTCCATGGCGCAGAACAGCGGGGTCCGGCAGTAGTTGAGCCCCGCGTTGAGGGTATCCGCCTTCCCGCCGTTCTCCTTGTCGATCACCCACAGTGCCGCGTGGGTCCGGCTGTGGTAGACGCCCCGGACCGTGGCGGTGGAAATGTTTCCGGTCTGCAGACGGTAGGCGGGCTGGAGATCGAAGGCCTCGCGGAGACGCTCCAGGGTCGCGTCCTTCGAGCCGTCGTTGCAGACCAGCACCTCCATGTCTCCGTAGCGCAGGGTGAGGAGCGAGCGGGTGGCCTCGACGCAGGTGGCCTCCTCGTTGAAGGCCGGAGCGATCAGCGTGATCGGGGGCATCCCGGTGCTGCCGAGGAGATCCTCGATGTCGAGCGAGCGCAGCCGACGGATGTAGCGCCGGAGGGAGCGGAACGCGAACAGCCCGGTGATGAAGTACCCGGTGTTGAGCACGATGAAGTATCCGAGGACCAGGACATTGAAGGCGTCCAGCAGCCGGAGCAGCGCGCCGACGATCACGTCGGGGTCCCCCCGAGCAGCTGGCGTGCCAGCTCCGCGCGGGGGGCTCCGGGGCGCGCCAGCGCGGTGAGGGCATCGGTCGCGTGCGCGTCCCGAAGGGCTTCCGCGGCGCGGAGTGCCACCCAAGGTGATGGGTCGTAGAACGCCTCGACGATGACCGGGACGTCCTCCGCCGCGCCGATGAAGCCGAGCGCCGCGATCGCCCGGGCGCGGACGATCAGATCCGGTGCGCCGGCATGTTCCCGGATCGCGGGCAGATGTTCCGCCCGGCCGACATGGGCCAGGAGATTGAGCGTCGAGGCGAGAAGATCGCGCTCGCGGGTCCGGGAAAGCATCGCCGCCGCGACATCCGCCGCCTCGTAGTCGTGCAGCTCGCGCAGCGCGTCGGCCGCAACGCCCCGGGTCCGCGAGGAAAACTGCTCATCGGCCAGCGCCAGCCGAAGCGTCGGCGCCACCGACGGCCCCATCGCGGCGAGCATCGAGGCAAGGAAGCTGGGCCGCCACTGATCGAAGCGGTGCAGCCGCCGGAGGATGGCCCCGGCAAAGTCGGGGCTTTCCCGCCGAGCCAGCGCGCGAGCCGCGACCATCGCGACGAGGGGCGACGGGTCGTCCAGCGCCTGGAGCAGACGATCGGCGTACCGGCGGCGCCCGAGGGTGCTCAGCGTCTGTACCGCACGGGCCCGCCGCTCGGGGGCGCGAAAGCGGAGCTGCCGGACGACCAGGTCGAGATAGGGAGCGGCGAGATCATCCACCATCCGCCGCTCCGGACCGGACACCCGCTTGGCGAAGCGCAGCAGAAAATTGAGGAAGTGCAGGCGATCGCGGGGCGTGACCAGGGCCCACATCCGCTCGGGAGGGTCGAGACCCACCACGACGTCGAGACTGGAGGGCTCCCAGTCGGCTTCCAGCCGTCCCCACCGCTGCGCCTTGCGATCGTTGGCCAGGCGGAGCAGCACCGCCGTGACCGCGAGGAGGAGCGCGGTCGCCCCGAAGACCAGATTGCCGACGATGAGGAGGGTGAGGGCCGGCTCGCGGAGGTAGAACTCCCAGAATCGGGCAGGCACTAGCGTCGCTGGAGCAGGCGCTCGATCCGCGCCACGAGCTCCGTCGGGGAGAAGGGCTTCCGGATACAGTCGTCGGCGCCGGCGCCCAACGCCCGCACCACTTCCCGCTCGCTCCCGATATCGGACAACACCAGAATGGGAGTCTGGCGATAGCCCGGAAGGGTGCGCAGCCGCGTCACCAGCTCGATGCCGTCGATGCCCGGGGTAAGTGCGTCCAGCACCACGATGCCGGGGGTGAGGCTCCGGGCGGCCGACCAAGCGGTCGAACCGCTCGCGAAGTGGCGCACCACGTAGCCTTCGCGACCGAGCCGGTGGCGGATGATCCTGGCAGTGAGGGGATCGTGCTCAGCCAGGAGCACCTCGGTCGGACCCTGCGCCGGCTCGGGTTCCGGGGGCGAGCTCGACTCGACCGAGGCCGCAGGCGGGGGGCTCGCCAGCAAGTCGGACACCGCGTTCCCCATCACAATCGGATCAAAGGGCTTGGGAAGAAACCGGTTGGCCCCGAGGGCGAGGCACTCCGCCTCGACCCGTCGCTCTCTCGCAGCGGAGATCACCAGGATCGGCAGCGCGGCGGTCAGCGGGTTCCGGCGCAGCGCGACCAGGATTTCCCGTCCGTCGAGGTCGGGCAGACTCAGATCGAGTACCATGAGGTCGACCCGGCGGGCCCGGAGAATCTCGAGCATCTCGGTGGCGGTTCCGGCGACGCGGATCTGCCGCCTCGGTTTCGCCAGAATTGCCTGGAGGAGGCGGGTGAGGGCGGGGTCGTCGTCGATCACCAGCACCGTCTGCTCCCGCGCGAGCGGGTTAACCCGCGCGCCCAGCAGAGTATACAGCAGTTGATCCGCGGCGGCACCGAGCCGATCGGGCCCCGCCTCGAGCACCGCCCGCGCGGCGACGCTGGTCTCCGAAAAGCCGTGCTGCTCCCCCGACCGCTCCAGCACCGCCGCCAGGCGCAACAGCGAGAGGCCCGCCGCCGGATCGGTAGCCAGTGCGGCGCGCGCCGTCTCCAGCGCCTCGATGTGAGGCCCCAGGGCGCTGAGAAAGGGATCGGTGGCCGGGTGCGCCATTCCGGGATGGGTCACCGGCGGGATCGGGGGGCGGGGGGCGCGGGGGAGAGCCCGCGAAACACCTCCTGCATCGCCCGGAACAGCGGCTTCACCTCCGCGTGCCAGGAGGGCGCTTCCCAGGTGGACCAGCTCCAGGCCAGAGGAGCGGCGCAACCCAGGAGGGCGCCGCCAGAGCCCGGAGCCGCCGGCGCATAGCTCTGCACCACGAATCGGAAGCCGTCGGTCGCGACGCCCTGCGGCGAACCCGACGCGGCGTCCATGCCCTGAAGCACCAGCCGCGACGACGGATCAAGCACTTGGAGCATGCCCCATCCGAGGCGCACTTCGATGACGCCGGTATGCGGATCGGCGTACCAGTCCGCGAGCGTGGTCTCCGTTTGCTTCGCAAGAGTCAGCCGGTTGCGCTCGTAGGAGATGGCGGGAAACACCGTGCCGTCGCGTCCGACCCGCGACCGGTTGGTCTCCACCCGGAGCGAGTCCCAGGTCAGGTCGAGATGGTCGAGCGACTCCCAGGGCCGGTTGTACACCTGCATCGTGCGGGGCGGATTGCTGCCCGGCAGCGGAACCGCGCGGTAGAGGTTGTAGGGCCGATCGACCAGGAGATAGCCGCGATCGGGGCCGCCGAGGTCCACCACGAACTCCATCCCGGCAGCGCACCGGGTCCCGGTGTACGGCAGCGTGTGGCCCCCGCGATCGGCGCGGTAGGTGTCGATCCCGATCAGATAACGGCCCAGCTTCCAGTCCACCGAGCCGACATCGAGACGGAAATAGACGTAGGCCTCGTCCGAGGTGACCCGGAAGTCGCGGATGACCAGCGCCGGCGGGGTCCCGGCGACGGCCTCCGGCACGCTCCAGCGTCGCCCCCGGGCTCCCCAGTCGTCGGGATTCCCGTCGATCGAGATGACGGAGTCCCGCGCTCCCGCGCGCATGGCGATAATCCCGTAATTCTGCTCGGCGTCGAGCGAGTTCAGCCACAGCCGATTGCGCTCCAGCGGCTGCTCGAAGTCGATCACCACCCAGTTCTTCTTGAACCACTCGTCGATGATCGCGAAGAGAATCCCGCCCGCTGCCCCCGCCGCGTGGATGTCGCGGGTCAGTCGGGCGTCGATCGCCGCCTGCTCCGCCTCAGAATGGCCCCCGTGGTTCCAGCCCTCCGGCTGGAAATGCGCGATTCCGCGCGACGACGGAACACCATACTCGGAGATGAGCACCGGCATGTCGCCGTGGTGTTCGACCAGCTCCCGCAGGTAGCCGTAGTAGTGGCTCGGCCCCTCGGGGGAGCGCGCGGCGCCGTACCCGGGATCGAGCAGCAAGAAGTCGGGGTAGTACGGGTACGCGTGATAGGAGGCGAAAGTCCCCGCGGGGTTGAGCGCCGTGGGGCGCATCTTCACGGCGTCGAGGCCGACCGCGTCATTGTCGAATTCCTTGGGCGTCTCCGGCAGGCTCCAGGGACGCAGCCGGGCCTCTTCCTTCACCGTGCTCTCGGTCGGGTGCTGCAGTGGATCCAGCGTCGGCCAGTTGGTGTAGGCGATCGGGCGCAGGGCGTTGTACCCATCCACTTCATAGGCCAGCAGGGCATCGCACTCCTCGGTCAGCCAAACTTCGGTGGCGCTGCCCCCGGCAATCTGGAGAAACCGGCCCCGGTAGGCGGTGCGGTCGGGATGCAGCGCCGAGTAGGCCTCGACCGAGTAGGGCTCCCACTCCCGACCGGTGATGTAGGCCAGCACCCAGCGGGAAACATCGGCGGTGTACACGCCGGCGGCGTGACCGGAGCGCGGCTGGATGATCGCGTGGCCGTGCAACAGGTCCACGACCCGGCGACCCTCGGCGCGAAACTCCGCGCGCCAGCCCGGGTCGTCGTAGCGTTCTTCCAGCGGACCCGGAGGCAGCTCGGTCCAGACGCCGTGGATGAGCCACAGCGGGGCCTCCGGGTGGGATCGATTCCACCGCTCGAGCGCGCGGTAGAAGTGCGGCGGATGGATCGTGTAGACGCGCAGCGAATTCGCGCCCATGCCGGCGGCCACCTCGAGCCAGTGCTGGTAGGTCCCGTCATCCGGAGGAAACTCCGACGGATGCCGCCCCGGCAGCGCCGCTCCAATGTTGACTCCCTTGACCCAGATTCCCCTCCACCCCCCGGGGCCGCCGGGAATCTCGAATATCCGACGGCCGACTCGAGCGTCCAGCCGGAGCGCCGCCGGCCGCGTCCGCGCGGGCAGGGTGGCGCCCTCGTAGGACTCCGGCAATCGGCCGAGGTACGATCGAATCAGCGAATCGGAGGGAAACAGCGTGGCGGCGCGGCCAAAGGCCGCCCGGGATGCCTTCATGTCTCCCTGGCGGAAGGCGGCCATCCCGAGTCCGGTAAGCGCATCGTACCCCTCAGGCAGCGCCCCGAGGGAGCGCGCGAAGAAGTCGCGCGCCTGAGACAGCTCCCCCCGGCGCATCGCTACGTAGCCCAGGCCGGCGAGCGCCCCCGGTTCCCTCGGACAGTGCGACAAGACCTCGCGGAATGCCGAATCCGCGTCGGCCAGCCGACCCGCCCGGTAGCCCGACCACCCCGAATCGAGGGTGCGGCTCCACGCCGGGGCGAGGGGCACGCAACCTGCTACCGGAGGGGTTTGGGCGGAGCCGAGCGAGACGACGGAGAGGGCCGCCGCGCCGGCTGCCAAGAGGACCCGCAACGGATTCCGGGAGCAGGGGCGCGATGGCACACGCGAAAGGAAACAGTCCGCTGGTGATTTGGCTACGGCGCGGGCGCATCGTGGCGTTCGCGGCGTGGGCGTGCGGGTCGGCCGCGTCGCACGCCCGCGCCCAGGCGGCCACCGGGAGCTCCTCGTTCGAGGCGGCGATCAAGGAAGCCGATGCCGCCTGGACGGCGGGCCGCTTCCCGATCTCGAGGTCCGCCTACACCCGGGCACTCGCTCTCGACTCGAATGCCTCCTCGCGGGCGGTGTACCGGCTCGCGGTGCTGCACAGCTGGGAGGGCGATCTCAACCGCGCCATCCCGCTCTTCGCCCGGTACGTGCGGCTCGAACCCCGCGATGAGGAGGGACGGATCGCGCTCGCGAAGGCGTACGCCTGGAGTGGTGCGACCGACCGCGCGGTGGCGGTGTACGACTCGATCCTGGCGCGCGACGCCACCTATCGCGACGCGGCCCTCGGGGCGGCGCAGGCCCTGGCGTGGGCCGGACGGTTCGACGACGCCCTCGGGCGCTATGACCGCTGGCTGGCGCGGACGCCGCGGGACGTCGAAGCCGGACTCGCCCGCGCGCGCACCCTCGCCTGGGCCGGCCGACTCCGGGCTGCGGAGGCCGCCTATGTCGAGCTGGAGTCCCGCGGGGAGCGCCTGGAGGCGAGCAAGGGTGTGGCCCTGGTGGCCGCGTGGCGGGGCGATCTCGGCCGCAGCGAGCGGCTCTGGCGGGCGCTCACCGCAAAGGTTCCCAGAGACCCCGAGGTGTGGGTCGGGCTCGCGCAGGTCCTCCGCTGGTCGGGCCGGGCCGAGGGCGCCCGCGACGCCCTCACCCGGGCGCTCGCCGCTAACCCGGCCCATCCCGACGCGCGCGAACAGATGCGCTGGGTGCGGGCCGATCTGGGCGCTACCGTGGAGCCGGGCGCGTCCTCGACCTGGGATAGTGACGGAAACCGGAGCTGGCAGGCGGGGATGGTCGGCAGCATCCATCCATCGTCCGGGACCCGCTTGAGCATCTCGGGCAGCCACCGCTGGACCGAGTTCAACGGGCTGCGGGGCACCTCGAGCACCGCCCGGGCCACCCTCCGTGTCGAAGCGGGCAGAATCCTGACCCTGGTGGGCGAGGCGGGCGGCACCCTGACCCGATCGGGGAGTGATGCATCGGCTCGCGACCACCGGTTCGCGACCGGGGGCTTCCGCGCCACCGCCAGGCTCTCGAGAGGATTCTCGCTGGGCGGCGGGATGTCGCGCAGCGCATTCGACGAGACGGCGCAGCTGATTCAGTCCGCGATCGGCACCACTTCGTGGACCGGCGAGGGCGAGCTGCAGTTGCCGGGACGCCTGGCCCTCGGCGGCGGCGGCGAGGTAGCGCATCTCGACGGCGGCTCGGTATCGAATCGGCGCCGCGCCGGCTTCACGACCCTGCGTTGGAAGCCGCGGCGTTCCCTCGCCCTCGCCCTCGTGGGCCGCGGGTTCGACTACGCCAAGTCTCCCAGAGACGGCTATTTCGCTCCCTCGCGATTCCGCCTCGGCGAGATGAGCGCTCGATTCGGACTCGGACGTGACCTGGGCTGGGCGCTGGGGGCGGAGATCGGAATCGGGGTGCAGCGGGTTCAATTCGACGGGCCCGTGACAACCAGCGGCACCCAACGGCTGGGGCTTTCCCTCGCCGATCGACCCCGCCCCGGCGTGGAATTCGCCGTCGAATACGGGTTCTCCAATGTGGCCGCCACCGGGGCGGCCTCGGTCGCGTCGGGGTCACTCTACCACGCCAGCAACCTCAACCTCCGCATCCGCCTGACACCCAAATAGCCGGCCGGCGCCTTCCCGGCCGCCGCCGCTCGCCGGAACTCCGCGCCGGGGGTTATTTTTCGCGCTCTGACTCGCGCTGAGATTGGTGGAGCATTTCGTGGATCCCAACGTATTCGAAACCGCCAACGCCGGGTTCGCCCAGGCGCTGTACGAGGATTACCTCCGCGATCCGAACGCGGTGGCGCCCGAGTGGCGGCGGCTGTTCGAGAGCGGACGCGTCGGTGAACGGCCGCTTGCGACCAACGGCGCGGCGGCCGCAGCGGGCAACGGCGGGACCGTGCCTCCGCCCGCACCGGCGGCGGCAGCGACAGCGGCAGCAGCAGCGCCCGCGAATGCGGCGCTGATCAAGGGCCCGGCCGCCCGCCTGGTGCAGAACATGACCGAGAGTCTCTCGGTCCCAACCGCAACCACCTTCCGCGAAATCCCGGTCGCTGCGCTCGAGCAGGCCCGGGCCGGCTTCAACGCCGGACTCAAGGCAGCGGGCCGTGCCGAGAAGGCGTCGTTCACCCATTTCATCGCCTGGGCGCTGGTGCAAGCCGCCAAGCAGCACCCGGCCATGAGCCAGACCTTCGCCGCGATCGAAGGGGCGCCACACCGCGTCACCCCCGACGGCATCAATCTCGGGCTCGCCGTGGACGTGCAACGCAAGGACGGCTCCCGCGGACTGGTCGTTCCGGTGCTCAAGCACGCCGAGCGGATGGGCTACGCCGAATTCCACGCGGCGTACGACGCGCTGGTTGACAAGGCGCGGACCAACAGGTTGATGCCCGACGACTTTGCCGGCGGTACGATGACCCTCACCAATCCCGGCGGGCTCGGAACGGTCGCGTCGGTGCCGCGGCTCATGGCCGGCCAGGGAACCATCATCGCGGTTGGCGCCATCGGCTATCCGCCCGAGTTCGCCACTTCTCCCCCGGCGACGATCGAAGAGCTCAAGATCAGCAAGGTGATGACCCTCACCAGCACCTACGATCACCGGGTGATCCAGGGCGCCGAATCGGGCGAATTCCTCCGGACCGTGCAACAACTGCTCGACGACGAGGGCGGGTTCTACCAGGGCATCTTCGGAGCGTTCGCCCTGGAGTGGAAGGCGGGGCGGACGGCGCCTCCCGCCGCTCCTCCGACGGGCCGGTCGGCCACCGCTGACGATCTCGAGCACGTTGCCGCCGCGATGGCGCTGGTCAAGGCCTACCGCACCCACGGACATCTGGCGGCGCGGCTGGACCCGCTGGGCACCGAGCCCTCCGGGGATCCTTCGCTCGATCCGGCGCGCCTGGGCCTTTCGCCGGAGGTGATGCCGCGGATCCCCGCGGGCGTCCTCCGGGTGGCGGTGCCGGGCGCCACGCTCGCCGAGGCCCTGCCCAACCTGCAGGCCACCTACTGCGGGACCATCGCCTACGAAGTCGAGCACGTGAGCGATCACCGCCAGCGGGTCTGGCTCCGGCAGATGATCGAGTCCGCCGCCCACCGCCGGCCGCTCCCCACCGAGGAGCGGCTCGCCCTGCTCGACCGCTTGATCGCGGTTGAAGCGTTCGAACGATTCCTCCACAAGGCCTATCTCGGCCAGCGCCGGTTTTCCATCGAGGGCGTCGACCTCATGGTGCCGATGCTCGATTTGATCTTCGAGTTCGCCGCCGACCACGGCGCCCGTGAAGTGGCGGTCGGGATGGCCCACCGGGGACGGCTCAACGTTCTCGCCCACAATGTGGGGCGGCCCTACGTCACGATCTTCGCGGAGTTCGAGGGCGGGAAAAAAGTGGAAGGGGGCTTCGCGGCACCCGAGGACGGCACCGGCGACGTGAAGTACCACCTCGGCGCGGAGGGCGCCTACCGCACCCGGTCCGGCAAGGCCATCACCGTGGCACTAGCCCACAACCCGAGCCACCTCGAGTTCGTCGGCCCGGTGGTGGACGGACGCGCGCGGGCGCAGCAGACCCAGCGGCGGGGGCAGGTGGCGCACCAGGATCCCTCCGTGGCGGTGCCGGTCGTCATCCACGGCGACGCCGCGTTCGCGGGCCAGGGCGTCGTCGCCGAGACCCTGAATCTGAGTGCGCTCCGCGGCTACCGGGTCGGAGGAACGATCCACCTGATCTCCAACAATCAGGTCGGCTTCACCACCGACATGACCGACGCGCGGTCCACCCGCCACGCCAGCGACCTGGCCAAGGGCTTCGACATCCCGATCATCCACGTCAACGCCGACGACGCCGAGGCGTGCCTCGCAGCGGTGCGCCTGGCGGTGATGTACCGGAAGGAATTCCACCGCGACGTCCTGATCGACCTGGTGGGCTATCGCCGCTGGGGGCACAACGAGGGCGATGAGCCGACCTATACTCAGCCGCTGATGTACGAGCGGATCAAGGATCACCCGTCGGTGCGGGAGCAGTACGCGGCCGCACTGATCGCGGTCGGCCTCCTGACCGCCGAGGACGCCGAGGCGCGATACGCCGCCCAGTACCAGCGCCTGGTCGAGATCCAGCAGGGGTTCCGGGCCAGCGCGCCGCAGGCCGCCCCGACGCTGTCGGCACCCGCCAAGCTGGCGCCCGGCGAAACGGTCGAGACTGCGGTCGCCGCGGAGCAGCTGCTGGCGCTCAACGAGCAATTGCTGGCCGCCCCCGAGGGATTCACGGTGAATCCCAAACTCAAGCGACAGCTCGACCGCCGCCACGGGGCGATGGGTCCCGAGGGTGGCATCGACTGGGGGCACGCCGAGGGGCTGGCTTTCGCCTCGCTGCTCACCGAGGGCGTCCCGATTCGGCTCACCGGGCAGGACAGCGAGCGCGGCACGTTCAGCCACCGCCACCTGGTGCTGCACGACTCGGTCAACGGCGACACCTGCACCCCGATTCAGCGGCTCCCCGGCGCGCTCGCCGCTTTCGAGGTGTACAACAGCCCGCTCTCCGAGCTGGCCTGCCTGGGCTTCGAGTACGGGTACGCCACCGCGGCGACGGATACGCTGGTGCTCTGGGAGGCGCAGTTCGGCGATTTCGTGAACGGCGGCCAGGTGATCATCGACCAGTTCATGGCGGCGGGGCTCTCGAAGTGGGGCGTCACCAACCGGCTCACGCTATTGTTGCCGCACGGCTACGAGGGCCAGGGTCCCGAGCATTCCAGCGCCCGGATCGAGCGGTTTTTGCAGCTGGCGGCCGAAGGGAATTTCCGGGTGGCCAACTGCACTACGCCGGCCCAGTATTTCCACCTGGTGCGCCGCCAGGCGCGCCGGAACCGGGTGCGGCCGTTGGTCATCTTCACGCCCAAGAGTCTCCTCCGGCTACCCCAGGCGGCCTCGCACCTCGAGGACCTGACCGCCGGTACCTTCCGGCCGGTGCTGGACGACCCCGATCCCACGATCACCGCGCGCGTCGGCGCGGTCGAGCGGGTCGTGTTCTGCTCCGGCAAGGTCTATTACGACCTCCTCTCCGAGGCGAATCGGATGGGCGATCGCAGACCCGCGATCGTGCGGGTGGAAGGGCTCTATACCTTCCCGGAGGATCGGATCCGTGGCGTGCTGGGGAAGTACTCGAAGGCCCGCGACATCGTCTGGGTGCAGGAGGAGCCGCGCAACATGGGGGCCTGGTCGTTCGTGGCGCCCCGTCTGGCGCCGCTCCTCCCCCAGGGCACCACGCTGTGCTATGCCGGACGGCCGGAGCGCGCCAGCCCGGCGGAAGGATATCCGAATGCGCACGCGGCCGAGCAAGCGAGGATTGTGGGGGACGCGCTGGGCTAGCTTCTAATCCGGCGGCAGCAGCGGCCGCTCGGTGACCTGCCGCACGATCTCCTTGATTCCCTCGGACAGATGATCCCCGTAATGCAGCAGATAGACCCCGCGGCTCCGCCGGGCCAGCAGAAACGCCAGGAACGGCGTGTCGGCCTTTGCGGAGTTGCATGAGGGGCAGGCCAGCACGAGGTTGTCCGGGCGATCGTAGGCGGTCTGGCCCTTCCGCGGCCGCACGTGGTCGAGGGTGATGTCTTCTGTCGGGATGGTTCGACCGCAGTAGGCGCAAACCGGGCCATGCTGGGCGAGCAGCCAGTCGCGGTGGGCCTGATAGGACCGCCCGCCGGAGCGGCGGAGGGTCTTGGAACTGGCGATGGACGGGGAGCGAGCGGAACGCTTGCGAGTCTTGCGGGGCACCAACTGAATCTAATCACCTGTCCCCGCTTTCTCCATTTCCGCTTAATTTGCTGGCGGACCGCACGCCGCTCTCGCCTGCCAGCGTTCGAAAGGAGCCTCCCCTGCCGGTCGAAGCCCCGCGGCCGAATCCGAACGTCCTGATGGACACTGATTCGTCGCTCACCTGGCGTTGCATCAACACCATCCGCGTCCTCGCGATGGATGCCGTCGAGCAGGCCCAGAGCGGTCACCCCGGCACCCCGATGGCGCTGGCCCCGGCGGGATGGCTGCTGTGGACCCGCCACCTGAAGCACGATCCCGCCCGCCCGGACTGGCCGGATCGGGACCGCTTCGTCCTCTCCTGCGGCCACGCTTCGATGCTGCTGTACGGTCTCCTCCATCTCACCGGCTACGACCTGCCCCTCGAGCAGCTCCGGCAGTTCCGCCAGTGGGGCTCCCGGACCCCCGGCCATCCGGAGCACGGCCACACGCCGGGGGTCGAGACCACCACCGGTCCTCTGGGCCAGGGGGTCGGGAACGGGGTCGGGATGGCGATCGCCGAGCGTCTGCTCGCCGAGCGGTTCAACCGCTCGCCGCAGGACATCGTGGACCACCGCACCTGGATCTTCGCGAGCGACGGCGACTTGATGGAAGGCGTGGCCAGCGAAGCCAGTTCCCTCGCGGGCCATCTCCGGCTCGGCAAACTCACCGTGGTCTACGACGACAATCACATCACCATCGACGGCGGCACCTCGCGCTCCTTCAGCGAAGACGTCGGCCGGCGCTTCGAGGCCTACGGGTGGCGGGTGCTGCACGTGGCCGACGGCAATGATCTCGAGGCCATCGACCAGGCGCTGGCTCTCGCCGCCGCCGAGACCGATCGGCCCACTCTCATCGCGCTGCACACCATCATCGGTTATCCGGCGCCCACCAAGCAGAACTCCGCCAAGGCCCATGGCGAGCCGCTGGGCGCGGATGAAGTCAAGAAGACCAAGGAGATCCTCGGCTGGCCGCCAGACGAAAAGTTCTACGTGCCCCCCGAGGTCGATCAGCAAATCGTGCAGCAAAAGGAGCGGGGGGCCGCGCTGCGGGAAGCGTGGGAGCGCCGGCTGGGCCGCTACCGCATGAGCGAGCCCGCGCTGGCCGGCGAGCTAGCCGACGCCCTCTCCCGAACGCTCGCCGTGAACTGGGAGCAGGTCCTGCCGACTTTCCCCACGGGACATGCCCTCGCCACCCGCCAGGCTTCGGCGGCCACGCTCCAGGCGCTCCTCGCCGCCGTCCCGACGCTGGCCGGCGGCTCCGCC
>JBGPVQ010000009.1:0-21266 GCA_041491785.1 Gemmatimonadota bacterium
GAGGGCCGCCGGGCCGGCCGCCGCGATGGTCTTCGCGGCCGCTCGGAAGAGCGCCGCCAGGAATGGCGCGGTCACGGTAACCGACGAGCCAGGCCTTGGCGACAAGGCGTTTGCCAGCCTGGAATCGTTCGGCGTGGCACTAGTGATGCTCAAGCAGGGTCGGTTGCTCCAGCTCCAGTACTGGACCGGAGCGGCCGGCACCGCCAAGGACCTCGACGCGCTGCGGCCGGTGGCCAAGAAGGCGATCACCGCGTTCTGAGCTGTTGCCTCGCGCCACCTCCCCCTCTGGGCATTGTGGCTGGAGGATCCACTCCTGCGGCCGTGGCTATTTCTTATCCAGCACCTCCCGAACTTTTCTCGCCAGGGACTTGGGGGTGAATGGCTTTGGGAGGAAAGCGATGTCGGCTTGCAGGATGCCGTGCCGAACGACCGCGTCGTCGGTGTAGCCGCTCAGATACAGCACCTTCATTCCGGGAGAACGGGAATGAATGACCTCAGCGAGTTCGCGTCCGCTCATTTCCGGCATCACCACGTCCGTCACCAGCAGGTCGATCAGTCCCTTGTGGCTCTCCACCAACGACAGGGCATCTTGTCCGCCTGTCGCCTTCAGGATGACGTAGCCGCATCCGCTCCGGTCAGATCGTGCCGCATTGCAGGCATTGGGAGAGCCTGAGCGATCGGGCGGAGTACCACCCTGGCCGCGCCCTCGACTGGTGACGGGCGAGCGAGTAGTGCCCGGCGAGCTCGGCAGCGTCAAGCCCGTGTTGGGCGGCCACCTGGACTGGAAGTACGGACTTGGGCGCATCCCTACAAATCAAGTACCTCTCGGATCTTTCGTGTCAGCCCCTCGATCGCATACGGCTTGTGGATGAAGATCGTGCCCTCATCGAGCATCCCATGGTGCACGATGGCGCTGTCCGTGTAGCCGGAGGTGTAGAGCACCTTCATCTCCGGGTGGCTGGACGCAAGTGTCTTGGCCAGCTCCCGCCCGCTCAGCCCGGGCATCACCACGTCGGTGAACAGCAGATGCACCGCTCCGTCATGACGCTCGAGCAACGCCAGTGCCTCTCCGCCATTCGCCGCCACCAGCACGGTGTAGCCGGCCCGCTCCAGAATGCGTTTGGCCACAAGACGAATCGCTTCCTCGTCCTCGACCATGAGGATGGTTTCGTTGCCTCGTGCGGCCGATGGGGTCCGAGCGGGCTGGTCCTCGCGCGCCACTGCCTCGACCTGCGCCAGATAGATCTTGAAGGTGGTCCCTTTGCCGACCTCGCTGTACACCCAAATGCTGCCGCCGCTCTGCTTGACGATCCCGTAGACCGTGGACAGGCCGAGGCCCGTTCCCCTTCCCGGGCCCTTGGTAGTGAAGAACGGTTCGAAGATCCGCGTGCGGGTCGCCTCGTCCATCCCGACACCTGTGTCGCTGATCGCCAACATCACGTGCGGCCCTGGCTGCACGGATGGGTGCTCTGCGGCATAGATCTCGTCGAGCTCGACCTGCCCTGTCTCGATCGTCAGCGTACCGCCGTTGAGCATGGCATCCCGGGCATTGACTGCCAAGTTCATCACCACTTGCTCGATCTGCCCTGGATCCGCTCTGACACTGCCCACATCCTTCGCCGGCACGACCACCAAGTCGATGTCCTCCCCGATCAGACGCTGGAGCATGCCCTGCAGGTCCGTGATCAGCGTGCTCAGGTTCAGGACCTCAGGCTTCATGACCTGTCTGCGGCTGAAGGCCAGCAGCTGCCCTGTCAGCGAGGCTGCCCGCTCGCCAGCGCGTCGGATTTCCTGGAAATCCGCGCGCAACGAATCGTCCTCCCTCAAGTCCATCGAGGCGATATCGGCCGTTCCGTTGATGACGGTAAGTAGGTTGTTGAAGTCGTGGGCGATGCCGCTGGCGAGCCGTCCCACGACTTCCATCTTTTGGGCTTGCAGGAACTGGGCCTGTAACTGTGTGCGCTCGGTGATGTCGCGAACCACGGCTACGGCGTACTCTCGATCGAGCTGAACATATGATATGCCAACTTCCACAGGAAATGTCGAACCGTTCTTCCGCCGGTGGATGCCTTCCCACCGTAAGGTGCCCGATTTCCGGAGACCGTTGACGCTCGTGGCGAATGACTCTTTGTCGACCATGGGGTCGATGTCGAACACGCTCAGTTCCAGGACCTCCTCCCGAGTGTAGCCAAGATCCAAGCAACCCCTCTCGTTGACATCGAGAAACCGGCCAGTGACCGGATCGACCACTTCAATGATGTCATTCGACCGATCGATCAGCGTCCGAAAGAGCTTGAGTGCTTCCTCCACTTGTTTGCGTTCGGTGATATTGTCAAATACGGCAGTGAAGTACTCCTTGCCAGGACTATATACGGCAATGGAGAACCAGATGCCCAAAGGCTCTACATGGGTCTCGAACCTCTCCGCTTTACCGGTCAATGCTACTCTGCCATAAATGTCGAACAACTCTGGATTTGATTCTCTTATGCCTGGGATGCACTCACGGACCGTTTTCCCGACAACGTTCTTGAGTCCGGTCAATTGTTCGAATGCGGCATTAACATCGATGTAGAGCCAGTCTTGTGGTTCGCCGTGCTCAAAGAGCATCTTGCAATGGGCGTATCCTTCGAGCATGTTCTCAAATAATGAGTGATAGCGACTGTCGCTCTCACCCAGCGCCGCCGCTGCTCGGTTCTGTGCGGCGTTCCGGAGCGGCATCACCACTGCGCGCCAGAGGACCGGCGCCAAGATCAGCGTGATGAAGAGCGAGTCGATGATGGTCTCGAAGAACGTCGACATCTTCGGGAGCGCGGTGAGCGCAAGCACCACCAGCGCCTCCGCCGAGGAGATGACGAGCAGAAGGCAAAGGAAGCCGACGAGCGGACGCAGGTTCTGTTTGGGCGGGTCGGACAGCCAGAGGCGCTCGACCCAGCCGGATGCCGCTGCGGGCATCCCGTGATTGCGCCGGTGGGTCATGGCTTCTCTCCTCGGTACGGTGTGGCACGCCGTGACTTCGGCAGTGACACGGGCTCGGCAGTTGCTAGGTCTCTCCAGCGTGCGGCGTCCGTGCGATTGTGGTCGGCTTGCAGCAGCGGTGCCGCATGGCCCGCCTAACCTCTATTCATACCGCCCCCTGACACCACCCTTGCGTCCCCGCACTCCGCCACCGCCTGGGATCGGTGCACCGGCCGAGTCCCCGTCCCCAGATCATACCCCCAACCCGGTTCTCCACCAACTCAAGCCCCGGGACCACCTAGAACATGTTCTAGGTGGGGTCCGGCCGGCCCGACCCCTGCCCCCCGGGGCGTTGCTCACAATCCCCGCCCCCACCCTCGACGGCCCATTCGCCGTGCAGGCATCCACCACTCTTGATTCAATCCCCTCCACTTCTTATGTTGTCTGGATCAGTAGCACCGGCAAGTCGCCGATTTCTCGCACCAAGGGTCCTTCGAGTGACGCGTAACTACTTGTCCACCCTGACCGCCAAGCTCGGTTCTCGCGCGTTCCTGGGCGCAGTGCGCCCGGACGACTCGGATCCGCGAATTGGCGGCTTCGGTAGCCGCGCCGCGGCAAGCCAGAGGATACCAGCACCCTAGGTAACGATCAGATCGCGTGATCCTCCGCCTTCCGGGTGCTTCCAGGGACCCGGAAGGCTTTTCGTTGGTACCACCAATGAGGATCACGGCAATGGAATCCGCAGAACAGACCCTCGACCAGGCCATCGTAACCCGCTACGCGGGGCAGCCGGCCCGTTTGCCCGCGGAGCTCCGCCGGCAGATCGAAGCCGAGTGGGACGGTGGGCCGGTCGTACTCTACGCCTTCTCCGACCTGGGGCCGAGCCTAGAGCTCGCCGCGTCCTGGCTGGCCATCGGCCACGCTCGGGTGGCGGTGGCGCGGGAGCGCGTGGACACCCGTGAGTGGGAGCTCACCTCGTTCCCCCGCGAGCGCCTCACCGCGGTGCGCGAGAACGCCGGACTGTCGGCGACCACGCTGACCCTGCTCGGGGCACCCGGCGACCCGCCGCTCGCGGTGGTGCGCTACAGCCACCGGCAGCGCCAGGCGATGGAGAACCTGCGCTTCGTGCTCGAGGAGGGAATCGCCGAGCGAACCGTCGACTCGACCGACGCCGACCACGAGTACGCCGAGGCGGTGGCCCGCCCGGTGCGGGACGCGCAGGCGCTGGTGGCCGGACGGCCCACCGCGGTCATCTGGCGGCTGCTCGGCTACTTGAAGCCCTACCGCCGGGAGTTGACGCTCGGCATGGCCGCGGCAACGCTGATCACCCTGGTGAGCCTGATTCCGCCCTGGCTCGCGGGTTATGTGCTGGACCGCCTGGTAGCGCCGGCGCGCGCGGGCTCGCTGCCGATGGGCCGGGCCTCGCTGCTGGCCTGGCTCGCAGTCTCGACCATGGCGGTGGTGTATCTCCTCCGCCAGGCCGCGGCGGTGGTGCGCCTCCGGCTCATGGCCATCATGGGCGAATGGGTGGCGCGGGACTTGAGGACCAAGCTCTACGAGCACCTGCAGAGCCTTTCCCTCTCGTTCTTCGCGCGGAAGAAGACCGGCGGGCTCATCACCCGCGTTTCCGCCGATACCGACCGGCTCTGGGAATTCCTGGCCTTCGGCGTGGTGGACGTGTCGCTCTCGCTGGTGATGCTGATCGGACTCGGGATCGTGCTGATGAGCCTCGATTGGCGGCTGGGACTCGCGATGGTGGTGCCGGTGCCCCTGTTCTGCTGGCTCATCTTCCGGCACGGGGAATCGATCAACCGGCTCCTCCTCCGGGCCTGGCGCAAATGGTCGCGGGTGACCGACGTGCTCTCGGACACGATTCCGGGCATCCGCGTCGTGAAGGCCTTCCACCAGGAGGAACGGGAAATCGAGCGCTTCGTCGAGCGGAACGAGGCGGTAACCGCCGAGTTCAACCGGATCCACCGGATGTGGACCGGGTTCTGGCCGCTGCTGATGCTGGGGGTGCACGCCACGACCGTGGTGGTGTGGGCCATGGCGGTGCCCCGACTGCTGGGAACCGGAGGGCCGCCGCTCTCGACCGGGACGTTCGTGGCGTTCCTGCTCTACGCCACGATGTTCATCGCCCCGATCGAGGTCATCGGCCAGATCGCCCGGACGATGAACCGCGCCACCACCTCGGCGCATCGGGTATTCGAAGTGCTGGACACCGAGCCCGAGGTCCCCGACGCCGCCGATGCCGTGCGGCTCGAGCCGGTGGAGGGACGGGTGACCTTCGAGCATGTGACTTTCGCCTACGACGGCGTCCGGCAGGTGCTCCACGGGGTGAGTTTCGACGTCGCCCCGGGAGAGATGATCGGCTTCGTGGGCCCGTCGGGCGGAGGGAAGACCACGGTGGTCAATCTGATTGCCCGCTTCTACGACGTCACCGGCGGAACGGTGCGGGTG
Source organism: Gemmatimonadota bacterium (assembly GCA_041491785.1). Classification (GTDB taxonomy): domain Bacteria; phylum Gemmatimonadota; class Gemmatimonadetes; order Gemmatimonadales; family GWC2-71-9; genus JABFSM01. The sequence goes on from JBGPVQ010000009.1 coordinate 5,416, forward strand.
GACGGCGTGGACGTACGGCGGCTCGACACCGGGCACTATCGCCGGCAGGTCGGCATGGTGCTGCAGGACCCTTATCTCTTCCACGGCACCGTGCTGGAAAACATCCGGTACGGCAAGCCGGAGGCGGCCCTGGACGAGGTGATCGAAGCGGCGCGGGCGGCCAACGCGCACGACTTCATCATCAAGCTCACCCACGGGTACGACACCATGGTGGGCGAGCGGGGACAGACGCTGAGCGGGGGCGAGCGGCAGCGGGTCTCGATCGCGCGGGCGGTGCTGCATAACCCGCGCATCCTGATCCTGGACGAGGCCACCAGCAGCGTGGACACCGAAACCGAGCGGCACATCCAGGAGGCCCTCGAGCGGCTGGTGGCGGGGCGGACGGTGTTCGCCATCGCCCACCGGCTCTCGACCCTCCGCAAGGCGACTCGGCTGTTCGTGTTCGACGACGGCCGGCTGATCGAGCAGGGCACCCACGCCGAGCTCGAAGGGCTGGAGAATGGAACCTACCGGCGGCTGTACCAGCTGCAGCTCGCCTTGAACTGAAAGGAGGAAACCGAATGAAACCGACCGTGATGTGGCGGCCCAGCATGAAGCACCGGATCCTGCGCGACGAGGCGCTTGCCCTCGAGCGGCGCGGTGACGGCCGCCTCTGGGCCCGCCGCGGGGGGGAAGCCCTCCCCGTCGTGGTGCGGCGCTGCTTTCCCTGGTCGGAGTCGAGCCGCTACATCTCGCTCCGCAGCGATGACCAGCGGGAAGTGGCGCTGGTCAGGGACCTGGGTGCGCTATCCCCGGAGTCCCGCCAGGCGCTGGAGGAGGCCATGGCGGAAGCGGGGTTCATGTTCGAGGTGACGCGGGTTAAGGGAGTCGAGGCAGAGGTGGAGATCCGGCACTGGAGGGTCGAAACCCGTCAGGGACCTCGCACCTTCCAGACTCGGCTCGATGACTGGCCCCGCGCCCTCCCCGGAGGCGGATTCCTGATCCGCGACGTGGCGGGTGATCTGTACCGGCTCCCCGAGCCGGAGAGCATGGACCACGAAAGCCGCAAGCTGCTTTGGGCCTTTGTGGATTAGCGGTAGCGACGCGCTCGGACGGGGTTCCCGGAAGGAACCCCGTCCGAGCGCCCGCGTCACCGCGGAATTGAATCCGCCGCGAGCAGGTTGCGCAGGACGGACTCCGGCACCAGGAACGCCGACCCGTGCCGGATGCCGCGCGGCGTACGCAGGGAATCCCCGAATGGCTCGAAGTGCTCGAAATCACGGGTGCGCACCGCCCCGTAGTGCCCCCGGGTGTATTCGTCGTAATAGACGTACCAGTACTCCCCCGAATGCAGCACCGACGGCCCTTCGGTATGGAGCCCGGTGAACGCCGGTGACGCGGCGCCGTAGGGTCCGGTCGCGTGCCTGCTGCTGGCCACCCGGAGGTTGCGCCGCGGCGGCAGGAAGGTCTCGTCCTTCATCACCAGGAAGTACCGGTCTCCCATCTTCGTGATGGTTCCGTCGATCGCGCTGAAGCCGCCGTCGTAGAGGAGCCGGGCGGGGGAATACTTCCTGAAATCCCGCGTGGTCACATAATAGAGCCGATGGTCCGCCCGCCCGCGCGAGGTCGGCTCGGCCAGCGAATCCGATTTCGGAAACCGCCCCGGAATCGACGTCGCCCAGACGATGACATACTCCTGGGTGGCCGCATCGTAGAACAGGTCCGGCGCCCAGGCGTTGAGGGCGGTGGGCTCGTGCTCCATCACCGGAACCCGGGTCTGCTCCGACCAGTGGATCAGGTCCGGCGAATGGGCCACCCCGATCCCGTGGTCGGTCCAGGCGATCGTCCACACCAGGTGAAACACTCCGTCCGGCCCGCGCAGGACGCTGGGGTCGCGCATCAGCGCCGCCCGAGTATCCCACTCCTGCCACCCGATCCCTTGCCCGGTCACCGCCGGCCGGATCACCGACCGGCCTCCGAAGAGCGGCAGCCAGGTGATACCGTCGTGACTGTAGGCCAGGTGCACCCCGTCTTCACCGTTTCGGGTGAAGTAGGAGAATAGAAACGCCTGCGGTTCCCCCCGGGTGTCAGGGGCCGGAGTTGGCGACGGGTGCCCACACGCCAGAGTCGACAGGATCGCGAGGGCGGCGGGGGCGCGACGCAAAAACGGTCTCATGAATCCACCAGATGGTAACCGGGCAGACCATCGCATTCATTCTGGCACCGGTCGCGGCGGGCACCGAGCTCACTTTGGTGCACGCGGGCTTCGGCCGGACCACCGACGTCAGCGACCACCTGTTCGGATGGCGGTATTTCCTCGATCGACTGGCCGAGTCGGTGCTGGCGCGCGCCTGAGCCGGTCAGCCGGCGCGCAGCGCGATGACCGGATCCACCCGTGCCGCGCGCCGAGCGGGCAGGTAACCCGCACCAAGCGAGACCACCGCCACAACCAGCCCGACGGCCGCGTACACCACCGGATCCGTCGGGTTGGTGCCGTAGAGCATCCCGCGGATGAGCCGGGTGGCCAGGGCAGCCGCGGGCAGGCCGAGTACCAGGCCCGCCGCCGTGAGCCAGACCCCGTCGGCGAGCACCATCCGCTGGAGTCCTCCCCGCGTGGCGCCCAATGCGCCGCGAATGCCGATCTCCTGGGTCCGGCGCCCGACCGCGTACGAAAGCACGCCGTGGATTCCCATGAGTGCCAGGCAGAGTCCGATCAGCGCGAACGCGACGATCCGGATGGCATTGAGGCGGACCGTGCTGAGCTGGGCGTCCACCAGATTCGAGACCAGCGATGCGAAGAGCGGCCGGTCCGGCACCAGTCGCACCAGAATCTCCCGCACCGGTTTCTGCAGTGGAGCGGGATCGCCCGCCGCCCGGACGAAGAAGGTCGGGAATGCCGACGGCGCCTGCTCGAAGGGCCGGTAGAGCTCCGGACCTTCTTCCGCGAGCAGCAGGTTCGGCTGCGCCGCCCGGTTGTCGCGCGCGACGCCGATCACGGTGAGCGTCATCGAGAGCCCCGGGGCGGTGTCCACCTTGACCGTCCGGCCGATCGGATCCTTACCCGGCCACCAGCGCCGCGCGGCCCATTGGTTGATCATCGCGACCGGCGGTGCGTTTTCGGCGTCCTGCTCGTTGAACTCACGCCCCCGCGCGATGGTGATCCCGAGCGTCCGGAAATAGCCGGGGTTCACCGCGAAGCAGCTGGTGGGCGCCACTCCCCTCGGGAGCGTCGACTCCTTCCCCTCCGGCGTGATATCGGCGGGAGCGGCGGGAGAGCCGAGCGGGACGGTGGCCCGGATTCCAACCGAGGCCGCCCCAGGCACTTGCCCCAATTCCATCGCGATTTGCCGGGTGACCGGCAGGTACTTTTCCTTGACCCGCCACGGATGCGGGAAGCTTGGGCTCCCTTGTACCACCTTGGCCGCGTCGAACCCGAGGTCGAGCCGGGAAAGGTGCAGTGAGGTGCGGGTCAGGAGCCCCGCGCCGGTCAGCAGCACCACCGCGCTCGCGATCTGGGTCACCACGAACAGCTGCTGGATCCGGTTTCCCACACCCCGTCCGCCGGCGGCGGCCGCTCCCTGGCGGAGGGTCCGCTGCATGTCGGACCGGATGACGATCCGCGCCGACACCGCGCTCAGCAGGAGGCCCACGACCAGCGCGAGCAGCACCGCGAACCCCGCCGCCCGCGCGTCCAGCCGGTACTCCATCCCGCTCGGCCGGAGCGATTGCAGCACCGCGAGCGACTGGAGGACACCAAGGAACCACGCCGCAAAGAGCAGACCGATCCCCGCCGCCACCAGCACCAGGAAGGTGTTCTGCAGCACCAGCCCCCGCACCAGCCGCGCCGACCGGGCCCCCAGCGCCGAGCGGAGCGCGACTTCCTTCAGCTGGTTGAGGGTGCGCACCAGGGCCAGGTTGGCGACGTTGGCGCAGGCAATCAGCAGAACGCACAGCACCACCGCGGCGAAGATGAGATCGTGCGAGCCGGTCGAGCTGGTGTAGCGCTCCCGAAGCGGCGCCGCTTCGAGCCGGGTGGGACCCGCGCTCTTGTCGGCGGTCCCCAGCGCCGCCGGATCGAGCGCCGCAAGCTCAGATCGGAGCTGGGCCAGCGTTCGTCCCGGCGCCAGCCGGCCGACCACGGTGACCGAGCGGATCGAGGGGCGGGTGCTCGGATCGAGCACCGGCGTTACCGGCAGCCAGAATTGCGAGCCGACTTCGTGATTGAAACCGGCCGGCATGACCCCGATGACGGTGTACTGCGTGTCGCTCAGCTTGACGGTTTTTCCGACGATCGCGGGGTCCTGCCCGAGCTGGCTGGTCCAGAGGTCGTGGCTCAGAATCACCACCGAAGCGGCGCCGAGCCGGTCGTCCTCCGGGAAGAAGGCGCGGCCCAGCTGGAGCCGGACGTCCAGGAGCTCGAAGAGATTCTGGGACACCACTGCGCCGGTCACGAGCACCGGCTCGCCCCCGGTGTTGAGCGCCTTGCCCCCCGAGGTGTAGGCGGCCAGCGCATCCAGCGTGCGGAGCGGGTAAGTCCGGAGCACGTTGGCGTAGGTGACGTAGGAGACGCTGCAGGCGGAACGGCAGGAACCCGCCACGGCGATGCGCGGTACCTCGCTCAGCTGGACCAGGCGGTCGCCGTCCTTGAAGGGAAGCGCGCGAAGGCGGACGGCGTCGATCACACCGAAAGCCGCCGCCGTGGCGCCGATGCCGAGGCTCAACGAAAGGACTGCGGTGATGAGGTAGCCCGGTGTCCGGGCCAGCGAGCGCAGCGCCGAGCGCGCATCGAGGTCGAGGATCATGCCAGCGAGTTTCGCGGTCGGACCGCCCGCCGTCAAGGTGGCGGCGCTACAGAGGAGTTTGGAGAAATCCTCCTGACCCGCGCTCCACAAGAGTAGATTCCCTCCTCCCCCGACGAGTCCCCGACATGACGAGTCTTGTCCGCGCCCTCCTCACGCTGAGCTTCGTCGCGGCGCCCCTGGCCGCGCAGACTGGGCGCCCCGTCACCAGCGACGATTACTTCAATTTCAAGTTCGTCGGCGACCCCCAGCTCTCCCCCGACGGGAAGCAGCTGGTCTACACCGTGAGCCGGGTCGATCGCGCCCTCAATCGGCGCATCACCTCGATCTGGCTCGCCGCCACCGACGGAAGCGTGGCCCCGCGCCAGCTCACCGCCGGCAACCTCTCGTCTTCCGCGCCGCAGTGGGCTCCCGACGGTAAGGCCATCGCCTTTTCGTCGGTGCGGCCCGTCGCGGGTGACGAGCTCTCCACCCGCCCCCAGCTCTACCTGCTCCCCCTGAATGGCGGCGAGCCCCGGCGCGTTACCGGCTTCACCAACGGTGCCGGCGGCTGCGGCTTCTCTCCCGACGGGAGCCGGCTGGCCTGCCTGTCCCGCACCGGCCCGAGCGACCGCAAGCCTCCGTCGAGCGACGTGCGCCACTACACCGGCCTCAGCTACAAGTTCAACGACTCCGGCTGGTTCGACGACAAGAAGAGCCACATCTACATCGTGCTGCTGGCGGGGGGCGGCGCCGCCCAGATCACCAGCGGCGACCAGTGGAACGACAGCGATCCCCAGTGGTCCCCCGATGGTACGCGAATCGCCTTCGTCTCCAATCGGACCGGCAAGGAATCCGATGGCGACGGCAACAGCGATGTCTGGGTGATTCCGGCCGTGGGGGGAGAGCCGGTCCGGATCTCCGATCACGCCGACAGCGACAACAGTCCGCGCTGGAGCCCCGATGGCAAGACCATCGCCTTCATCGGCCAGAACCAGGACGGCGATCCGCCGATGGTCTGGCTGGCGAACAGCGCCGGCGGATCCCCCTCGACGCTGCTCTATCCCAGCCTCGACCTCTACCCCGGAGACCTCCAATGGGCCGAAAAGGGCGCGGCGCTCTACTTCAACGCCGGCAACCATGGCGAGACCCAGTTCTTCCGACTGGACGTCGGGTCGAAACAGGTGCGGCCCATCACCCGGGGCGCCCGCGCGGTGCGCCGCCTTGCGCTGCATGAGGCATCGCAGACGATGGCCTACCTCTCCAACGACTTCACCCATCTGGACGAGGTGTACGTGGCCCGGCAGGACGGAAGCGCAGAGCGCCGGATCACCGGAGTCAACGACTCCCTCCTGGCGACGCTGCAGATGATGCCGGTGGAGCGTATGACCTACAAAGGCGCCGATGGCTGGGATGTGGACGGGTTCCTGGTCAAGCCGGTCGGCTGGCAGGCCGGCAAGAGCTATCCGATGATCCTGAGCATCCACGGTGGCCCCGCCGGACAGTACGGGGTCGACTGGTATCACGAGTTCCACGTGTATTCCGCCAAGGGATGGGCGGTATTCTTCACCAACCCGCGGGGCTCCACCGGGTACGGCCACAAGTTTGCCCGCGGCATTGCCGGCGAGTGGGGCGGCAAGGACTACACCGACATCATGAACGGGGTGGATGCGGTCCTGGCGGCCAATCCCTGGATCGACCGGTCCCGCCTGGGAGTTACCGGCGGCAGCTACGGCGGCTACATGACCAATTGGGTGGTGGGCCACACCGGCCGCTTCAAGGCGGCGGTGACGCTGCGGAGCCTCTCCAACTTCATCAGCGACGACGGCACCCGCGACGGCGCCTACGGCCATAAGGACGATTTCGGCGGTGATATCTTCGAGAAGCACGAGCTTTACTGGGATCGCTCGCCCCTCAAGTATGTGCAGAACGTCACCACCCCGATTCTGATCCTTCACTCCGACAATGATTACCGGGTGCCGATCGAACAGGGCGAGCAGTGGTTCCGCGCGCTCCGGCACTTCGGCAAGACCGCGGAGGTCGTCTTTTTTCCCCGGGAAAACCACAACCTGACCCGCACCGGCGAGCCCCGGCATCTGGTTGAGAGCCTGGAGTGGCAGGTGTACTGGTTCCAGCGCTACCTGGAGGGAAAGGCGGACGCGGTTCCGCCCGACCGGCGGTGACGGGACCAATCGTCTATTTCGACGGGGTCTGCAACCTCTGCGACGGCTTCGTCAGATTTGTCCTTGCTCGGGACCGACGGGGCCGGTACCGCTTTGCCTCCCTGCAGGGTGAAACCGCCCGCGCTCGGCTGGCCGATCGATTGAAGGGAGACGCGGCCCAGACCATCGTCCTCGAGGACCCCAAGCGCTTCCGCATCCGTTCCGATGCCGCGCTGGCGATTCTCGCCGGGTTAGGGGGACTCTGGCGTCTCGCGGCTGGTCTTCGCATCGTCCCCCGCCCACTCCGCGACGCGGTCTACGACTTCATTGCTCGGCGCCGCTATCGCTGGTTCGGGCGCCGGGACGCCTGTCGGGTGCCGACGGACGATGAGCGGGCCCGTTTTTTGCCGTGAACCCGAGAGACCGCCCGCCTTATTCCGGGCCGGAACGCTCCGTGACCTCGACGGCGGGCTCCAGACAGAGAAAATCCGCCCACGGCTCGATCCAGGCCACCCGCGCATCCCGTCGAATCGCCCCCAGGGAGCGGTCAGGCACCCTAAGGACAACAATCCCGAGAAACTCGTAATTCGACACTACCTGCCCACCAAGCGCAGCCACCCTTGCCGAATCGCCTTGTCCAAACGCCAGCGCACCGAAATACACCGCCACCATCACGTCGAAACGGCTGGGATTGGGAACCGCGCGAACGATGATGCCCCCGTGTCCTGAAAGCACGGGAACCGAATCGGTCGGCATCCAGACGCGAAAGCCCGGCAGATGGTAGCTGCGGACCACCGTGGCTCCCACCGATTCCACAATGAATCGATGCACGGCCAGGGGATGATCCAGGCGGACCAGCGAATCACCAGTACCAAAAAAGACGTCGACGAACAACCGGTCGACGCTGGGCGGCCCAGTCTGTGGGTTCCATTTGCCGCAGTAATAGATTTCATCTCCCACGCGAAGCCGAGCAGGGTCGAGACTTGCATCCTCCTCAGGCAGATCGTACCCGCCTGGACCGGTGAACGCTGTGCACTCCGTGTCGACGAGACACAAGACCAACAGGAAGGCCCACCACCGATGTCGCATATGTGGAACTAGTACACCGGGTTACCGCTTGGGGCATAGACCAGAGTGTGACCGATTCGGGACTCCTGCCCCGAGGAGTACACTGACACTACTGTGTAATTCACATAAGGATTGATGTTAGGAGTGACATCGTACCCGAGAAAGCTCGTGACTCGTGTCGCGCTATCTAGGAAGCTGGTGGTGGTTGCTGGTACATCCGCCCATAATGTCCAACTGGGTGATTGAGGAGTGACGCTCCGATACACATGGTACCGGGCAGCCTCGGAGACCGAGGACCACGACAGGAAGACCTTCCCAGCGGAGATGGATCCGGTTGTGGTCGGCGGGGTGAACCCCACAGCAAGCTCTGCTTGCACGATACCTGCACCGAATTGTGACGCCGGTACGCGCGGTAAAGCGGTGCTCACGAGTTGGGCGGACACCTCCTGCCGTGTGTACGTAGGGTGGGCCGCCCGTATCAGTGCGGCGGTCCCCGCCACGTAGGGGGCGGAGAAGGAAGTCCCACACTCGATCACCTCGTTGTTGTCCGGAGGCTGATTGCTAGGAACCAAGGTCCTAGCGAAGTAGGGAGCGGCGATGCTAACAAATGAGCCCTGATTCGACCCGATAACCTGACCCTGGTCTGTGCAAGGGGTCGGGTATGCTGCCGCCGCGAAGGAACTGTCCTGGTTCACTCCAGAAACTGCGATGACACCGGAAAACGCGGCAGGATAAAGCATCTGGGATTGCTGGAGGTCGCTCTGAGCAACGTTGCCGGCGCTCGAGACGACCACGATATCGGCGGCGAGCACGGCCGCGATCCCTGTAGCAAGGTCAGTGTATGGTGTTCTCCACCCGATACTCATGTTGATCACACCGCGCGGGCCCAAGTGCCCAGCCGCCCAGTTTAGGGCGCTGTTGGTCTCCCCGTGCGGACAGCTGACGTTCACAGGGCTCGTCAAGTGACCGTCATCTCCGCGTGGATCGGTACTGTAATAACAGGCTCCCCACGTGAAGATGTCCGACGGAGCTATTCCATAAGCTATGCCAAGCACGTCGTAGGAATTAGTTTGGGCGAGTATCACGCTTCCGACGGGCGTCCCGTGCACCCCGAGGATTTCATCCGTGCACCCAGTAAAATACCCGATGCAGTTGACGCTAGGGATCCCCCGCGGCATATCCACGTGAGATGTGTCGAGGCCCGTGTCAATGATCAAGAGCCGAGCCCCGAGACCGGTAGTGATACCCCAGGTGCCGGGAGCACCGATCATCCACTCGCCCCAGTGCAGCAAGTACAGGTCTGTCGCCGAAGCAAAGGAAGCCCGCCGAGTGAACACGCGACCGGCAACCTGTGTTCGACCGCGATCACCATCCGGCTCAACCCAATCGATCAGGGAATCTCGACGAATCGCCGGTGCAGAATCGGCCGAGAGATCCACCCAGGCAAACCCAAGATTCTCATAGTACTGCCGGATGTGAGCACCCCGTCTAACCAGGACCGCAAGCCCTTGCCGGATCGACTCGGCGCTGACCTGCTGGCGCGTCCCCCGAGGGACCTGGCGAGCCGGTAGCGGAGAACGCCCGCGCATTCGCGGAGCCTCGGCGAGTTCCACGCGCCGGGTTGCCTCGGTGCGCGTCGAGACAGGGTTCTTGAACGCGACGAACGCGAGGCCGTTCGACTTTCGAATCTCAGCAACCAGCGCAGCATCGTCCATCGCCCACAATTTGGGTTGCTCAGGAAGGTCGATGTCGAGAGCGGGTAGATCGTGCGGATCAACCGCGACAATACGCCCCACGGAAGGCCCGACATTTGTCCCGAGGGAATTGGTCTCCGTCAATCGCTCCTGGCGACAGCCAAAGAGCAGGCCAAGTAAGAACAGCGAATCCGGCGATCGCGCCGCGCCATCGACTGCTTCATGGTGTCTTCCCTCCAATCATGGGCTCAAGATCCCGTACGAGCGGGCCCAAAGAACACCCCTGCCCCGAAAACAACGCCGAGCGTGTGCGCCTTGGTGCCCCAAGGAGAATCCAGCAAGGCTCGGAATACGATGTGGTCGGCTACGTGAAATCCGAGCCCAAGCGCGATGGACCCAAACCAGTCGCTGTGATCGTAGCGCGCGTAATCGTCCCCCGCATTGGGAATGGGAGCAAAGCGCGTGCGTTCGCGATGAAGAGCGAAACTCGCAAACGGGTAGGCCCGCGACAACAAGGGGATGGGGACGCCTTTCGGCGAACCGACACCAGCCCCGAGCCACCCTTCGGTGATGGTGGCTCCATCCGGCGCCGTGTGATTCGTTCCGATGAGCCCACAGAGCTCCCAAGCGACTGGCAGCACCTTGGGCAGGAGAACGACTGCACCCAGGCCAAGCTTTCGATTGGTGCGAAGACTTGCACGGGGCGCGACAGAACTCAGGGAAGGGCTCACGAACAGCGCGCCGAAGCGCCAAATCGGCTCGGCTGTAGCGACACGTACCTCTTGTTCAAATCGGATGCTCCCTACGAGCGTGACACGGCTTGCAGAGAGCCCTTGACAAGCTTGCGTTTTCCCGGGGGATGCGACGACGGCTAACAGAACCGAAATTGCCCCGAGCGATTGCTTCCACCGCTGCTGGGTCCCACACTGAACGAGAGTCGCCCCCCTTGCTGAGCCGAAGCCGCCCGTCGAGTCCATAGTCGAGACACAGGTGGTGCCTGACACTCGACGTCGCATCCGGTCGCGAGTCCAAGCAGGGGTGTCGGACGGTTCTTGCGCGGACTGAGGCCTCTGACCAAAGCGTGAGTCCGGTCGGCGCTTACCAGAGACACCCTGGCGAAGTCCAGTTTGTGGCATCCTTGTCTGATCCGTCAACGATCCACGACCCCGAGAATCGCCACAAAACGCACCCCAGATGGTGTCGGGCTCAACGAGGCGGGGATCGGGCGCCGCCACTCAACCACGAGCCTGGACAAACCAAGACTACCAATCAACCGTCAACCAGTCATCAAGTGCTGCCACGGTAGCGAACACGCGCCGGGGGGGAAACCTTTCGGCGCCTGTTCGCCTACAAGATGTTGTAGCGCCTCTTTCCGCCGTCGATAAGGCGCCTAGAAGAGAGCGTCGGATTCCTCCCCTGAGCCGATCGACAAGAATCGGGGCCGCGGGAGCCGCGAAGGGCGCGCCTCCGTAGTCGCGAAATCAGGCCACCGCCGGACCGGAGGGTGGCCCTCCCGGCCGGTTGGGATCGCCGTAGATCACCCCCACAAGCCCACCGAAGACCAAGTGCCCGATGAGACTGCCGGCGAGCAGCGGGACATCTCCCCTCGAGAACACTCCGGCGCCGACCAGGGGCATGAACACCAGCTGGGCGAGCACGAAGATGAGGCAGCCATACCAGAGCCCGCGCACCAGTGGGGGTCCCGGCAGGCGCCGGACGAAGGCGGCGGCATAGATCAGCGCGAACGCCACGCCCACCACACCATGGATGGTCCATCCGACCGTCGGTCCAATCGGCGCGTAGGCCGTCGCCACCGCCAGGAGACTGCTCAGCATATTGCCCACCGCCAATCGGGGCAGTCCGAGCCTCGGCTCCACCAGCCACAGCGTTGTCATGACGACCGTCGCGACCAGCCCGGCGACAATCGCGCGTTTGGTTTTCATCCGGCCTCCCACGGACGAGGAACCGCACTACCCACCGACGCCTGAAGCACCTTACTGCGTGGTCGGCGACTCGGCAATGATCCGATCACCAAAATTCTTGATCCGGGCGCGCTCCCGGCTTAGGATGCGGAGTGCCGAGCCCAGCGGGAGTGTCTAAGGCTTTCTTCAAACTGAGACTGACCGGCTCGATCGCCGTGGTCGGTGCGATTGGAGTCGCCCTGTCGGCGGGTCGATCGCTCTCCCAGCAGCGCGATCCTAACGCGGCGTTCCGGGACAGCGTCGCCACCCGACTCAAGGCAATCAACGCCGGCCGCGCCATTTTCCACGGCGAAGGGACCTGCTTCGGCTGTCATGGACCCAAACTCGAAGGCACGGCGATCGCGCCTACGCTCCGAGCTCACAAATGGCGGAACGGTGATGGGAGCCTCGAGATGATCCTGAAAGTGCTCCACAATGGGGTGCCCAACACCGCCATGATCAGTCATCCCGGCAATATCAACGAGACCGAGCTGCAGCAGGTGGCCACCTACGTGTGGGCGGTGAGCCGGGGAGCCGTCCCGCCGTAGCCACGGTTGGGAGAATCTCGCGCATGCGACAGGGGGCCGGTCGGTGACCGGCCCCCTGCGTTTCGCCTGCCTCGGCGCGGTTGCTAGAAGGCCACCCAGCTCAGAAAGTACAGGGTATTGTTGTCCCCCGCGTTCCTGCCGGCCCCATCGTAATTATGCGTTGCGCCATTGAACTTGTTGTAGGCGATGTACTGAATCTCGAACCGGGTATTGAGCCAGGGAAGCGCCGACAGCTCGGCGATGATGCCGTTGCTGTTCGGGCTGCCTATCGCGCTGCCGGTGAGGTCCGCGACCGGATATCTCAGGGCGTCCGCATTGCCGGTCGTGCTGAAGTACCCCAGCGTCAAACCGAGGCGGGAGGCAGTGTACGCCGACGCATCGATCCGAAGCGTCTTGAGCGTGTTGACCGCGTTGGCGGCCGCGCCGGACTCGACATCCGCATCCAGCTTCTGGCGCTCGTGAATCCAGATGGCATGGGCCGTCAGGTTGCCGGCTCCGATGGGTCGCTCGTACTGCGCGTCGAAGGCGATTGAGGTGAAGCGGTTCCGCAATCCCGTGACACCCTCCGGATACAGCGAGGTACTCATCCCGAGCGTGCCGACCATCAGCGACTGCCCTTTCCAACTCTGCTCGTAGAACGCTCGCCAGTACGGAGCAACCCCATGAATGGTGTTCGTCGAGGCCCCATCCGGCGGGGCCGGAGCGCCTTGCGCCGCGCTGCGATACATGCTGAACTCGGCGTAGAGATGGTTGTCCCACAGGCCGTAGGCGCCCAACCCGGCAACCTGCTGCCCCAGGCCGCCGTCCAGCAGCGCCGCCGCGGCGGGAGTCGGCGCGACCGCCGAGGTCGAGAACGGGAACCCCCACGCCGGCACGGTGTTCCACACATCCTGCACCGTCGGATTGTTGTTGAGGGTGAAGCCGTAGGCCAGCGCCTTCTGGCCGAGACGCGTATGGTTGGCATAGCGGATGTCGGCGTTGTCCATGCCGATGCCACCCGATCTCGGATCGTAGGTCATCTGCAGGAACGTACCCAGCCGCGGGGTGATGGCTTCACCGAAGAAGAGGCTCATTTGCTGGGGAAAGTCCACGTTCCCATTCTGGGTCCCGGGCTGGGCTTTTCGGGTTTGGGTCAGGGAGCTCATGACCATCGCCGAGACCGGCGGGATGAGGTCGAGTTTCAGGATTTCGCGCTTCCCGCTATCGCCGGCCCGCACGACTTGCAGGCCGGTGAGGGTGTAGCCGTTGAGCTTGAACATCCGCCCGAACGTCGTCAACTGGGGAAAGGTCGTATGGCAGACGTTGCACGCCAGGCCCGTCTGCCGCGAAAAACTCGGAATCCTGGCATGGGCTGAGGAGGCCGAAGCCGTCGAGCCGGATCGGTCTCTGACGTAGCGGCGCGCCAGACCGTTCAGGTCGTCAGCCTTCAGTCGTGGCGCAAGCAGGAGAGGAAGAACCGCAAGAGGAATCCACCGGGCAAGTGCTCGCATACGGGACTCTCGTGAAAGGAGGGCGTGCCGTCAGCCGATGGCGCCAAGGTATGCGTCATGTTCATGAAGATACCTTGAAAGGAAGGTGAGGGTTCCCACGATTGGCCTTCTGGACGCCGCCCCTCAGCCGTTCGAGGCCGGGCCCGGTCCTCCCCTCAACGCCGCCAGCGCACCCCCGATCCACGCGCCCCCGGCCAGGAGCCCGGCCACGACGTCGCTCGGGTAGTGAACCCCGAGGTACACCCGCGACCCGGCGATCGCCACAATCAGCGCGGTGACCAGCGCCCTCGTCAACCACGCGGCGGCTCGGCCCCGGAACCCTTCCACCAGCAGAATCGTTCCCAATCCCAGTACCATGACCGACCCCATCGCGTGCCCCGACGGAAACGACCACCACCCGGCGCCATCCAGATGGCTGATGAGGGTGGGCCGGGGGCGGGCGAACAGAAACTTGAGTAGGATGTAGAACAACCAGCCCGACGCCGTAGTGCCGAGGTAGAACGCGCCGACCCGGGCGCTCCGCCGCCGCCAGAACCAGGCGCCGAGGGCCAACCCGATGGGAAAGAGCGCGTTGCCGGAGCCGACGAAGCTCACGACCTGCATCACGGTGCTGAGGCTCGGCGCGCGCAGCCGCTCCGCCTCCCGGAGTCCCGAGAGATCCCAAGTCGCCGTCAGCCCGCCCTGGACCAGCGCCGCCAGGAGCACGAACCCGAACCCGCACACCAAGGAGATGAGAAGTGCCCGAGTCCGATCGCGCATTCCCGAATGATACCGACATCGCCACTCTGGCCGGCGGCTGCTTCTGGTGCCTGGAGGCGGTCTTTCAGCCCCTCAAGGGCGTTCGGCGCGTGGTCTCGGGGTACATCGGCGGCAGGATGCCCAACCCGGCGTATGCCGACGTATGCACCGGGATGACGGGGCATGCGGAGGCCATTCGGGTCACCTTCGAGCCCGCGGTCATTTCCTATCGCGAGCTGCTCGAGCTCTTCTTCGCGTTTCACGATCCGACCACGCCCGACCGCCAGGGCCCCGACGAGGGCACCCAGTATCGCTCCGCGATCTTCTGCGATTCACCGGCCCAGCGGGCGGAGGCGGAGCGGCTGATCCGGGAGCTCGACGCCGAGAAGCTCTTCCCCTCGCCGATCGTGACCGAGGTGGTGGAGGCGGGCCACTTCTACCCCGCCGAGCTATCGCACCAGGACTACTACCGTCGGAACCCCGACAAGGCCTACTGCCGCGCAATGATTTCTCCCAAGCTCGCGAAGCTCAGGGCGCGACATTCCGAGAGGCTGCGATCGGAGGCGATCGGCACCAGCTAGGAGATCCCTAAGTTTCCATGTCGCGGATGTGCCGCGCCCCCTCAGCACCGCGACCCATCCGGCAGTACCTTCTTCTGTCCCTTGATTCCGCTGCGAGGAGCCCTCGTGCGCCGCCTCATCCGTGCCGTGGTCGTCCTGGCCCCCGTGCTCGCTCTGCTTGCGATTTCTGATCTCCCGGCCCAGCAAGTGAACCCCCGCCTCCTGGAATCCCTCAAGTGGCGGATGATCGGCCCATTCCGGGGGGGCCGCACCAAGGCGGCGGTCGGCGTTCCTTCGCAGCCAGGCGTGTTCTACATCGGCGCGGTGAACGGCGGCGTCTGGAAAACGACCGACTTCGGCCGCATCTGGAAGCCGATCTTCGACGAGCAGCCCACCGGCTCGATCGGCGCGCTCGCGGTGGCCGCGTCCAACCCCGCCATCGTCTACGTCGGGAGCGGTGAGGGACTCCAGCGGCCTGACCTTTCCACCGGAGACGGCCTCTACCGCTCCTCCGACGCGGGAAAGACCTGGACCCACCTGGCGCTCCGCGACGGCCAGCAGATTCCCCAGATCATCGTGGACCCCAGGAACCCCGACCGTCTGTTCGTCGCGGTGCTGGGCCATCCCTACGGCGCCAATGCCGAGCGCGGCGTCTTCCGTTCCAGCGACGGGGGGCGGACCTTCGAGAAGGTGCTGTATAAGGACGAGAACACCGGCGCGGTGGACCTCGCCTTCGATTCCCGGAATCCCGACATCGTCTACGCCGTGCTCTGGGAAGCGCGCCAGGCCCCCTGGGAAAACGGCGCCTTCAGCGGCCCCAACAGCGGCCTTTACAAGTCCACCGACGGCGGCGCCACCTGGAGGCCGTTGACC
>JBGPVQ010000010.1:0-19453 GCA_041491785.1 Gemmatimonadota bacterium
CCCCGGGTCGAACGCGATCACCTGGCGCAAGAAGGGAAGCGTCGAGCGAATCTCCTGGATCTTATCGAGCTGGGCGCGGGTCGAAACGCAGGCGGCCACCGCGCCGGAGTCGCGGAGGATGTATTCGACCTGTTTGACGGGCAGGGTGGGGTAGACCGGGACGTCGGCGCAGCGCGCCGCCAGGCAGGCGTAGTCGATGATTGCCCACTCGGGCCGGTTCTCCGAGAGAATGGCCACCCGTTCCCCCGCGGCGATCCCGAGCGCCATCAGGCCCGCGCTGGCGTCCTGGACCCGATCGGCCAGCTCCCGGTAGCCGATCGCCACCCAGCGGCCGTCCTGTTTCCAGCGCAGCGCGACCGGTCGGTCGCGGAAACGGTCGCAGGCGCCGAAGTAGAGTTGGGTGAGGGTGCCCCCGGCGCTCACGGCCGGCGCGCCGGCGCGGGCAACGCGGTGACGGTGACGGTAACGAACGCCGAGGCCAGAAAGTCGGTCGACTTCTTCGGGTCGGTGCTCTCAGTGCCGGTGACCGCCTGGACTCTTCCGGTTCCCGCGAAGCGCCCGGTCACCAGTGCGGTGGTCGGGTTGACCGCGATGGTGGTATCGGGAGTGCGCCACCGGATTTCGGCCTCCACCGGATTGCCGGCCTTGTCGAAGGCCTGGGCCGAAAACTGGAGGGTGCCGCCGACGGCGATCGAGAGGCGCGGCGGCTGCTGGACCTCGAGGATCGCCACCCCGTTGTCCGTTTCGGTGAGACTGCCGCAGCCGCCGAGGAGGGTGGCCAACACCGCCACCTGCGCGCGAGTCACGCGGTGCCCGCCGCCTCGGCCCCTTGGGCTGGTGCCGCGCTCTCCAGGTCGCGCAGCGTGGTCTCGGCGTGGCGGACCCAGCGGTCGGCGTCGGCGCCTTTGGGCGGGCGGCCGAGGAAGGCGCGCAGATGCCGCGCGGCGGCGTCGTTCTCGCTCCGCTTGATCAGCAGAAACGCAATGCCGTAGTGCGCGCCGGTCAACGTCGGATCCAGCTCCAGCGCGCGCCGGTAGTGGCGGATGGCCTCGTCGGGCTGCCCCGTCTTGGTGAATGCAATGGCCATGTTCTGGAGAATGCGGGGATCCCGCGGATTGTCGCGGAGACCGAGCCGATACGAGGTGATGGCGGCGGTGTAGTCGCCCTGCCGCTCGAGTGCCAGCGCCTCGTTCAGATAATCCAGGCGCTTCGGGCGGTGGGCTCCTGACGAGGAGAAGGCGCCCATGAGGCGCCGCCAGAAACTCATCGGATCGGGTGATTCTCCAGGCGGAAGGTGGGCCCTGGAATGCGAAGTCCTGTCCTAAGCTAAAGCGCCCGGCCCGGCAAGGCAACGCATTTGCCCCCACCAGCTTCCGGTGTTTACGTTCGGCCTTGACTCCCCGTCTTTCGACGATCCAGCCGGAGCCCCCGCATGCGCCGACCCATCCCTCCCACGACCCGGGGCGTCCTCGAGATCGACTGGCCGCTCTTCGGAGAACTGTGCCGCGCCCTCGCCCTCAAGGTAGCCCGGGACTATGACCCCGAAATCGTCCTCGGCATCGCCAAGGCGGGGGTGATTCCCGGCGTGGTGATCGCCGCGATCCTGGAGCGCGACTTCGCCTCCATGGTGGTGACCCGGAACGCCGCGGATTCGCTCCCGGTGCTGGTGGTGGGGCCGCCCTCCTCCGTCAAAGGCCGCCGGGTGCTCCTGGTCGACGAAACCTGTGATTCCGGCCACACGCTCCGGCTTGCCCTCAACGAGATCAAATCCGCCAAGCCGGCCGAGGTGCGCACCGCGGTTTCGTTCAAGACCGGTGCGTACGATCCGGACTTTCACTCGTTCGAGACCGACAAGTTCATCATCCTGCCGTGGGACCGCGAGGTGATTCAGGACGGCCAGCTGGTGACTCGTCCCGACTACGCCAGGTATCTCCAGAGCACCCGGTGAAGCCGCGGATCCTCGACGCGCTGGGCCGGTCGCGTGCGGGGTACAGCGAGCTCCGCCTGCGCCGGATCTGGTCCACCACGGTGCTGGTACGGGGGCGGGAGGTGGAATCGGCCACCACGGCGGTCGAAACCGGCGGGGTGGTTCGTTGCGTCTCGCCGGGCACCGGATGGGGCATCGTCGGGTTCACCGGCACCGACCGGATGGAGGCGCATCTCCTCCGCGCGCACGAGCTGGCGCTGGCCGCCGGTTCGCGGGAGCCGGTGGTCCTCGCTCCCATCGCGGTGCATCAGGTGGATTCCGCCGCTCCGCCGGCCGATGATCCGCGCGATGTCTCCCTTCCCGACAAGCGGCTCCGTGCCGAATCGCTGGCGGCGGTCCTCTCCGCCGCCGACCGTCGGATCTCCTCGACCCGTGTCCTTTGTCGCGACGAAGTGGTGGAAACCTGGCTCGCCACGTCGGAAGGAACCTGGATCCACGACCTCCGCCCCGAAGTAAGCGTCGCGGCGCTCGCCCTGGCGGAGGAGGATGGTAACGTCGAGCGGGCGCTCGGCTCGATCGGGGTCCGGGGCGGGTGGCGCGCTACCGACGGGGCGGAGACGGTGCTCCTCGGCATCGCCACGCGTGCGGTGGAGCGGCTCCACGCCCCCCCGGTCCGCCCCGGCCGGTACACCGTCGTGCTGGATCCCTCGGCCGCCGGGGCCCTCATCCACCGCGTTGTCTCCCACCTCGCCCGGCCGGCTCTTCCCGGGGTCGATCCCGATGTGCTGCCGCTGGGAACCCGGGTGGGCCCCGACAGCCTCACGGTCGGAGACGATCCCACCGCCGAGGGCCTCCGGGCCAGCGCCGCGTATGACGACGAGGGAACCGTCGCCCGCCGCAGCGTGATCATTCAGAACGGGATGGTGGTCGGACACCTCCATAGCCGGGAGACCGCCGCCGCCACCGGCCAGGCGCCGACCGGACACGCGCGCGCCGGCTCGCTTCGCGGTGCGCCGGCCCCGCGGGCCACCAACACCTACCTGGCCCAGGGGCAGGGCACCCTCGACGACCTGCTCCGCGGGGTGAACGTGGGAGTCTACATCGCCGACACGCTCGCCTGCGAAGCCTCCGGCGACCAGGTGTCACTGCGGGCCGGGAGCGCGCGAATGATCCGCAACGGGCGCCTGGCCGAGCCGGTCAAAGGCGTCCAGGTCAGCGCGACGCTCCTCGCGCTCCTGGGACGGGTGGACGCCGTCGCGGCAGATTTTGTCTGGGACACCGGTGCAAGCCGCTGCCGCGACGGCGGCGCGGGCACCGTTCCGGTCACCGCGGGCGCACCCCACCTGCGCCTGGTGGACGTCACCATCGGAGACGCCATCTCGTGATCGGCCGGCTGCTCGATGCGCTGGCCGGTCGGGTGGCGGCCGCCGACGCGGTGGTCAAGACCGATGACACCCTGACGCTGGCCATCTCCCCCGACGGGGAAAGCCGGGTGTACAGCACCCGGAGCCGGACCAGCCATCTTCGCATCGCGCGGAACGGCCGGGTGGGATGCGCGTCGTCCACCGGCGACGACGCCGTCGAGCTCACCGGCCGCGCCATGAGCGCCGCGACCGCGGGCGAGGAGATCGAGCTCCTGCTCCCGGCGCCTGCTCCCTCGCCCGAGGTGGTGACCCGCGCCCCGCAGGCCGCCGCGGCCGACGTGGCGACCCTGGATGCTCTGGCCCGCGCGCTGATCGAGCGGCTGGTCCGCAGTCACCGGCGGGTCGAGGTCTGGGCCGAACGCTCGGCCGGCTCAGTGCAGGTAGGCAACCATCGCGGAGTGCTCGCCGGTTACGACGTTACCCTGGCGGGGGTGGGGGCGGTGGTCGAGTCCATCGCCGCCGGCTGGGCCCCACCCCTCCGCGTGAGTGTAGCCTCCGCGGCGCTCCCCACGCTCCTCGACATCGAGGGGTTGGTGGCGGAAGTGGATCGGAGGCTCGATCCGCCTATCGTGACCCCTCTGGCACCGCTCCCCCCCTCTCCGCCGGTCTGCCTTGCGCCCCGGGCCGCCGCCACCTTCCTCCGCCCCCTCCGCGCGGCGCTGGCGGGCCACGAGGCGTGGCTGGGGCGTTCCCCGCTTCGGGGACGGATCGGAGATCAGGTGTTCGACGCCCGACTCACGGTGAGCGACGAGCCGGTGATGCCCGGGCGCCCGGGTTCCCGACCGATCGATGACGACGGCGTGGTCTCCCGTTCCCTCACGCTCATCGATGCGGGGCGGGTGAGCGGTTTCTTGAGCGACATCCAGGTGGGGATCCGTGCCGGCGTCCCTTCCACGGGTCACGCCTGGCGCACGCCGTTCGCCGCCCCGCGCGTGGGGTTCACCAATTTTGTCGTTGCCACGGGAACCGAGGGACGCGCCGCCCTGCTCCGCGCGATGGGCGCCGGGGTACTGATCGAGGACCTGGAGTGGGGCTCGGGCCCCAATCCACTGGCCAGCGCCACGATGTTACGGGCGCCGTGGGCCTACCTGGTGGAGGGAGGGGAAGTGCGCGGGCGGCTGGAAGGTCTGGTGTTTTCGGGAGACGTATTCGCCAGCCTGTCTCGGCTTGGAGCGGTGGGAAGCGACGCCACCTGGATCGGGGCACAGTGCCTGCCCTCCCTGCTGATGGAGGGGCTCGGGGTGTCGATGCGCTGAGAGCGCCCTTCGTTCCGGACGCCTAGTTCGCGCCCAGCGCCTGCATGTAGCTCATCCCGGTAGTCATCCGCTCGTAGATGTATGTCAGCATGTCCGGCGAGCCGACCAGGAATCGGCAGCGCGCCTCGCCCCGGCTGGTGCACTCCACCTCCATGACCGCCGCCTGCGACCCGCCCAATCGGGTGAAGAAGTCCGCCAGCATGCCGCAGGAGAAGTGGCACGACGGGTACTCCGCCCCATGAGGTTCCGCCTCGGCCCAGTCCGCCATATCGAGCCCGAGCACCGACGGAGCCAGCTCGCTGACCGCCACGCTGCCCCACCCCGCTTCGTCGAAGAATCCGGAGAGCGCCTCGGCCAGATAGGCGGTGTCCAGCGCCCGGGGTCCGTCGACGTGATACCGCTCGCGGGTCCAGGTTTCGAAGGCGTCGTACAGGGATTCGCCGGTGGCGAAACCAATCTCCCGAAGCAGGAGGGCGGCCTGGGGCCCGGTCTCCCGCTCGAGGACAGTGCGCATCTGGTGCAGCGCCCGCTTCCCGACCGTGACGCCGGTAGCGCCGGTTGTGGCAGTGGTCATTGGGGAACCCGCCTCCTGTGCTGGGCCTTTTACTCCGCGCGCTTGACGCGGCGCAGCAGTTCGGCCTCGTCAATGATTTCGATCCCGAGCGCCCGGGCTTTGTCGAGCTTGCTTCCCGCGTCGTCGCCCGCGACGACCGCATCGGTCTTCTTGCTGACACTCCCGGTCACCCGGCCGCCGGCCTGCTCGATCAGTTCGGCCGCCGCGGCCCGGGACAGGGTAGGTAGCGTGCCGGTCAGAACGTAGCTCTTTCCGAGCAGGGGACCGTCGCCGCGAACCGCGGTGGGCTCCGTCAGCGTGAGCCCTGCCGCCCCGAGGCGGTCCAGCAGCCCCATGGTGGAAGCGTTATGGAAGAAGCTTGCCACCGCGTCCACGATCGTGGGGCCGACGCCCGGCACCGCGTTTATCTCTTCCACCGAAGCCGACTTGAGCGCCTGGAGCGACCCGAACCGGCGGGCCAGGAGCGTCGCCACGTTCTTCCCGACGTGGCGTATCCCGATGGCAAACAGGAGGTTGCTGAGGGGCTTCGCCCGGGAGGCTGCAATTGCCTGCACCAGTTGCTCGGACGATTGATCGGCGAACCGATCCAGCTCGACCAGCTGTTCGCCCGTGAGATGGTAGAGATCGCTCACATCCCGGATGAGCCCGGCGTCGAGGAGCTGCCGGACGCGCTCGGGGCCCAAACCGCGAATGTCCATCGCATCCCGCGAAGCGAAGTGCACGATCCCCTCGAAGACCCGCCCCGGGCAGGCGGCGTTGGGGCAATACAGCATCACCTCGTCCGGCGGGCGTACCACCGGCGTGCCGCAGGCGGGGCAGCGACCCGGCATCTCGAAGGTACGCTCGGTCCCGTCGCGGCGGTCCCGGAGGGGTCCGAGGACCTGGGGAATTACCTCGCCGGCGCGGACGATCTCCACCCAATCGCCGATCCGGATGTCCTTCTGGGCGATCAGCTCGTCGTTGTGGAGTGTCGCGCTCGACACGGTCACCCCGCTCACCTCCACCGGCTCGAGCACCGCCCACGGATTGAGCGCCCCGGTCCGGCCGACGTTGATCCGGATATCGAGCAGCCGGGTGATCGCGACCTCGGGCGCGAACTTTCGCGCGACGGCCCACCTCGGCTCCCGGCCGCCGACCACGCCGAGGTCTTCCTGCATGTCCCGGCGGTTGACCTTGACTACCACGCCGTCGGCCTGGAACGGCAGCGTCTCGAGCAGCTTCTCGAACTCCCCCATCCGGGCTTCGACCGCCGCGAGGTCGGCGTGCAGCTCATGGTGCGGCTCGACCGGGAACCCCCACGCCTCGAGCTGGCCCAGGAGTTCGTGCTGGGTGGCGAGCACGAGCGTGCCCTCGATCACCTCGATGTGGAAGGCGAACATCCGGAGCCGGCGCCGCCGGGTATCGGCCGGATCGAGCTGCCGGAGTCCGCCGGCCGCGGCGTTCCGTGGATTGGCGAACGGTGGATCTCCGGCCTCGGCGCGCTCGGCGTTCAACCGCTCGAAGTTCTTGTAGGGGAGGTAGACCTCGCCGCGAATCTCCAGGATGGCCGGAAGGTCCGGTTCCTTGATGACCAGGGGGATGTCGGCGACGGTCCGGAGGTTGGCGGTGATGTCCTCACCGATGGTGCCGTTGCCCCGCGTGGCGCCGGTGGTGAGCCTCCCGCGCTGGTACGTGAGGCTGACGGCGGCGCCGTCGATCTTGATCTCGGTGGTGTAGCCGCCGGCCCGGACGCCCGCATTGATCCGGGCGTTCCGCTCCTGCCAAGCGGTGAGCTCCGCCTCGTCGAAGGCGTTGGCCAGCGACAGCATCGGGCGGCGGTGCGGATGCTTGGAAAGCGCTTCGGCGGGCGGGGCGCCCAGCCGCTGGGTCGGGCTATCCGGCCGGGCGAGCGAGGGGTGCTCCGCCTCGAGCGCCTGGAGCTCGCGGAAGAGCCGGTCGTACTCGGTGTCGGATATCTCCGGCCGGTCTGAGATGTAGTAAAGGTGATTGGCGCGATCGATCAGCCGACGAAGCTCCGCCGCGCGCGAGGCGGCGGAGGCGGGAGGCTTCGGGGTCACTTCGCCTGGGCTTCGTTCGAAACCACCGTCAGGGCCACGCCTACCAGCCGGTCGAGCTCGGCACCGCTGGCACGCGCCAGGAGGCCTTCGTCCCAGGCGCCGCCCCGGTCGCCGAAGGCCAGGAGGAACCGCCGCAGGAAGCCGAGCATCGCCGCGCGCTCACGCTCCGCCGCCACCGCGGCGTCACCGTTCCGGTTCGAGGCGCGCAGCCGCTCAAAATGATGGGCTTGGCGAAGGGCCCGGGACGTCAGGTCCGCCACCACCCGGCAGAACTCGACCTCTTGCTCGGCCAGCTCGGTCCCGTCCTTGAACGTGCGGAGGAAAATCGCGCCGATCGACACCCCCCGCCAGGAAATCGGGACCACGGTGATGGATTGCACCCGGCGGCTGGTCAGCACCGCGAACACCCCGGCGAGTGTCGGCTCCCGGGTCGCATCGGGAATCACGACCACCTCGCCGCTGTCGAGCGCCCGGCGGAGTTCCGGGTAGCGGCTCAGATCCACCACGTGGTTCCGGATTTCCGGATCCTCGTAGCTCGCCACCAGGTGGACCGCCCCGCCGCCCCGCTCGGCCAGAAACACCGAGCACCGGTCGAGGCCGAACGTGTTGCCGAGCCGCCGGGCCACCGTCTGCACGATGTCGAGGTAGTGGAGCGATCCGCCGATTTCGCGGAGCAGGTCGAGGAGTGCGAGCAGCTGCTTTCGCTCCCGCTCCAGCGCCTCCACCCGTCCTTGCAGGCGGCTGATCTGATCGGTGGCGGTGGAGGTGGCCATAGGGATGGGGTGGAAGTTGGAGCGCTCGAGGGGCACGGTCAAGCGATCCGGGCGGGTTGAACCGGCTCGGCGAACGGAGTACGTTCCCGCCGCGGGCCCAACTTACGGGAGGCCGCTATGGCCAAGGATGACGTCGAGCTGGAGACCGAGGACACCGACGAGGCGCCTTCGAGCGGCATGGGCGGCGGGGGCTTTGCGGCCGGCCTTGCGGTGGGTGCGCTGCTGGGAGCGGCCGTCGCGCTGCTGTTTGCCCCAGCAACGGGCACAGTGACCCGGCGACGCCTCCGGCGCCGCCTGGATGACGCCAAGGAGTACGCCCAGGACGAGCTGGAAGACCTGAGCGAGCGCGCCCGCAAGGAGATTCGGAAACGGGTGGGGTGACCGTTCACGGTTGACTCCCGTCGACCCGCGCCCGCAGCTCCGCCGCCTGGCGCCGGTACGACGGGTCTGCGGCGAACTTGTCGGGCAGCTCCGCGAGTTTCCGAAGTTCCCGCCGGGCCGCCCCGACCTCCTTCCGCGCGACGTACACCCGCGCCAGGTCGAGCCGGTGATAGATCCGGGTGGGATCGAGCTCGACGGCGCGCTCGAGTTCCCGCCGCGCTTCCTCCCAGCTCGCCTTCCCGAACACGCCCCCGCCGAGAATGCTCCTTGCGATGAACCGGGAAACCCCCGAAAGCCGCATAATTTCATAGTTCCAGCGGCCCAACAGATGATGGGCGCCGTCGTGGGTGGAATCGGCCGCGAGGGCGCGGAGCGCGAGGTCTCGGATCTCGGTCGCCATGCGAACCCGCTCCCGGACGCCCCGGCTGAGCGCGAGGTTGCCCAGCACGAGTCCGAGCGAAAAGAGCGCCCGCGCGTCGTTGGGGGCAAGCCGGACCGCGCGGCGGGCGTACCCCTCGGCCCGCGCGTACAGCGAATCGCGCCGGGTCCGCTCTCCCGAGGCCGTGAGCGGCTGCGCCACGTCGTTGAGCGCCACCGCGGCGCGCCAGTTGGCGGCGGCGTCGGTCGAATCCCGTGAAAGCAGCGTCTCGAAGCGGGCTAGCGCCGCGGCCGGCTCCATGGCGGCCAGCCGGACCCCCTCGGCAAGGAGGGAGTCCCGCGCGGGGGCCTGCGCCGCCGCCGCGAGAATGATGGCAAGAACGTATGTTATCACTGGCCCCCGAGCTCCCTGACTCCCTCGCTCCCTGACCCCATGCTCGTCCCAAGACTAATCGAACGAAAGCGCGACGGCCTTGCCCTCATGCCGGAAGAATGGCGCGCCCTCATCCGGGGTTACGTGGCCGGCGAGGTGCCGGACTATCAGATGAGCGCGCTGGCGATGGCGGTGGTATGGCGCGGCCTGGAGCCGGGCGAGCTCGCGGCGCTCACCGAGGCCATGCTTCACTCCGGCGCGTCGCTTGATTTCAGCGGTTGGGCCACTCCCCGGGTGGACAAACATTCGATCGGCGGCGTGGGGGACAAGACCTCCCTCCTCCTGGCGCCGATGGTGGCCTGCTGCGGAGTTGCCGTGCCGATGATCTCGGGCCGCGGCCTGGGACACACCGGCGGCACCCTCGACAAGCTCGAGGCGATTCCCGGCTTCAACACCCGGCTCTCCCTTGAGGCGGCCATCGCGCAGGTCAAGCGGCTGGGGCTGGTGATGCTGGGCCAGACGCCGGAAATCTGTCCCGCCGACAAGAAGCTCTACTCGCTGCGGGACGTCACCGGCACGGTCGAGTCCATCCCGCTGATCTCCGCCAGCATCATGTCCAAGAAGCTGGCCGAGGGACTCACCGGGCTGGTGCTGGACATCAAGACCGGGAGCGGCGCCTTCATCACCGATCCGGCCCAGTCGCAGGTGCTGGCCAGAACCATGATCGGCATCGGCGAGGCGCACGGCTGTCGCACCGTCGCACTGCTCACCGCCATGGACCGGCCCCTCGGCGTAGCCTGCGGCAACGCGCTGGAGGTGATTGAATCGCTGGAGGGGCTGCAGGGCCGGGGGCCCCGTGACCTGATGGAGGTGACCTACGCGCTCGCGGTCGAGATGCTCATCGTGGCGGGAGTCGATACCGACCGCGGCGCGGCCCGCGCGCGGCTGGAGGAGACCATCCGCTCCGGGCGGGCGCTCGAGAAGTTCGCCCGGATGACCGAGGCGCAGGGCGGTGACCCGAAGGCGGTGACCGACCATTCGCGCCTGCCGCGGGCCCCGGTAACCATGGAATACCGGGCGGTTGCGGATGGTGTCGTGGTGGAGATACCGCCCCGAAAGATCGGCCACGCCATCATCGCGCTGGGCGGCGGCCGCTCCAAGACCGAGGACTCCATCAACCCGGGAGTGGGTTTCATGATTCCCGCCAAGCCGGGTGACCGGGTCCGCCGTGGCGACGTGCTGGCGGTGATCCACGCCAGGACTGAGGCGGATGCCGAGCGGGCGCGCACCGCGCTGGATGAGGCAATTGTGCTGGGAGAGGCTGCGGCGCCGCGGCCTCTGATTTCCTATCGCATCACGGCGCAGGGAGTCGAGACGCTGGGCTAGACGTCCAGGTTGGAGACGTACCGCGCGTTCTGCTCGATGAACAGCCGGCGGGGCTCCACTTCGTCTCCCATGAGCTGCTCGAACAGGTTGGACGCCTCGACCGCATCCTCCAGCGTCACCCGGAGGATGGTCCGCTTTTCCGGATCCATGGTGGTCTTCCAGAGCTGGTCGGGGTTCATCTCGCCGAGGCCCTTGTAGCGCTGGATGGTCGCCTTGGTCCGGTCTCCACCGCCTACCCGGTCGGCGTATTCGTCCCGCTCGACCTCGTTGTAGGCATAGTACTCCTCCTTGCCCCGGGCCACCCGGAACAGCGGCGGCTGCGCGATGTAGACGTAGCCGGCGTCGATCAATTCCGGCATCTGCCGGAAGAAAAAGGTGAGGAGCAGCGTCCGGATGTGGGCGCCGTCCACGTCGGCGTCGGTCATCAGAATGATCTTGTGGTAGCGCGAGTCGTCCAGCGTGAAGTCTTCCTTGACTCCGGTGCCGATGGCGGTCACCATCGCGCGGATTTCCTCGTTGGAGAGGATCTTGTCGATCCGCGCCTTCTCGACGTTCAAGATCTTGCCGCGCAAGGGCAGAATCGCCTGGAACGATCGATTCCGCCCCATCTTGGCGCTCCCGCCGGCCGAATCGCCCTCGACCAGGTAGATCTCGCACAAGGCCGGATCGTCCAGGCTGCAGTCGGCCAGCTTCCCGGGCAGCACCCCGTTCTCCAGCCCCGATTTCTTGCGGACCAGGTCCCGCGCTTTGCGCGCCGCTTCCCGGGCCCGCGCGGCGCTCACCGCCTTCTCGATGATCGCGCGCGCCACCCCGGGATGCTCCTCCAGGAAGCTGCCCAGGTGTTCGTTCACCACCTGCTTGACGATGCCCTCGACCTCGGAGTTGCCCAGCTTGGTCTTGGTCTGTCCCTCGAACTGCGGCTCCTTGACCTTGACGTGCAGAACGCAGGTGAGGCCCTCGCGGATGTCCTCGCCGGTGAGGGAGAAATCCTCCTTCTTGAGGTGGTTTCCCTTTTTGGCGGTCTCGTTGATGGTCCGGGTGAGGGCGGACTTGAAACCGGTAAGGTGGGTGCCGCCCTCGTGGGTATTGATGTTGTTGACGAAGGTGAAGGTGTTCTCGTTGTAGCCGTCCTCGTACTGCAGGGCCACGTCCACCTCCACCTCGTCCTTCATCGCGGTGAACGCCACCGGCTTGGGGTGCAGCGGCTTCTTGTTGCGGTTGAGCCATTGGACGAACTCGGCCAGCCCGCCCTTGGCGTAGAAGGTCTCCTCCTGCGCCGGGGTCTTCCGCTCGTCCCGGAGGGTGATGGTGATTCCGCGGTTCAGGAACGCCAGCTGCCGGAGCCGGTCCGCGATGGTCTGATAGTGGAATTCGAGCGTGGTGAAGATTTCCGGGTCCGGCTTGAACGTCACCGTGGTCCCGGTGCCCTTGGCCTTGCCTACCACCTCGAGCTGCTTGACCGTCTGGCCCCGGACGAAGCCCATGTGGTGCCGCTTGCCGTCCAGGTCCACGTACACGTCGAGCTTCTCCGAGAGGGCGTTGACCACCGACACGCCGACGCCGTGGAGCCCGCCCGACACCTTGTAGGTTCGCTTATCGAACTTGCCGCCGGCGTGAAGCACCGTGAGCGCCACCTCGACCCCGGGGATCTTTTCGGTGGTGTGGATGCCCACCGGGATACCGCGGCCGTTGTCCACTACGGTGACGGAGTTGTTTTCGTGGACCGTGACGTTGATGGTGTCGCAGAATCCGGCCAGCGCCTCGTCGATCGAGTTGTCCACCACTTCGTACACCAGGTGGTGGAGCCCGTTCTCGGAAATCGAGCCGATGTACATCGCCGGACGGCGGCGAACCGCCTCGAGGCCCTTGAGGACCTGGATCGAGTCGGCGCCGTAGTCTTCGCTGCTCTTGTCGACCACCTGCGTCGCGTTCGCCATCCTCGCTCACCCCTCCAGAAGCCAGCGGATTTCCCGGATCTGCCCGCGCCGACCCTGGTTGAGTTTCCCCAGGATCCGCGGAGCCATGAGACTCAACTCGTTGGCCCAGGCGCTCGAGGCGACCCGGACCCACAAGGTGCCGTCGCTGTTGACCGCCTCGGCCCGGGTCACCGCGGCAATCTGCGGCCCCACCACCTCGGCCCAGCGGTCCACCACCTGCGATACATCCAGCCGGCGGGCCAGCCCCGACCGGGCCAGCCACTCTTCCACCGCCTGCCCGATCGGGGTGAGGCGCGACTTGGCCTTCACGCGAGCATCCCGCCGATGGCCGCGCCCACCCGCCCGTCCTCGACCGCGAGCCGCTCCAGATGGAATTCGCCGGGCAGCTCGTCCTCGCGGGGGGCGGTGATGAAGGTCTGCGGGGCCCCTCCCGCAAGGAGCCGGGCCGCGAGCCGCTCCTGCCGCTCCCGGTCCAGCTCGGCAAAGACGTCGTCCAACAGCAGTGCCGGCTCCGAGCCCGAGGCGGCGGCCAGCGTCTCCCGCTCGCAGAGCTTGAGGGCGACCCCCGCGCTCCGGTGCTGGCCGGTCGAGCCGACCTCGCGGAGCGGGCGCCCGTCCAGCCGGAGGTCCAGATCGTGGCGGTGCGGCCCAACCGTCGTGCTACCCAGCGCCTCGTCCCGGCCCAGCGAGCGGGTCAGTGCCTCCGGCCATGCGTTCCGGTCGGCCAGCGCCGGGTCTCCACGATACCGCAGAGTCACCTCCATCCGCTCACCCAGCGCGGAGGAGAGCGCGGTGAAGGACTCGCCATGGGCGGCCACCCAGCGGAGCCGCGCGGCAACCAGCTCGGCGCCAGCCTCCGCGAGGGGGGCGTCGAAGGCCCGGGTCAGATCGGCCCGGCCCTGCCGCAGCGCCGCATTCCGTTGTGCCAGCGCCCGGCGATACCGGATGAGCGCCCCCAGGTAGCCGCGGTCCGCCAGCGAGAGCACCCGGTCCAGGTATTGCCGCCGCTCGGCTGCCGCGCCCTGAACCAGCCGGAGATCGGTGGGCAGGAATGCCACCGCGAGCCAGTGGCCGATGGCCTGCCCCAATCGCTCCGGCACCACGCCGTCGAGCGCCAGCCGCTTGCGCTTGCCGGCGCACCGGAACGCCGCGGAAAGCTCGCGGGGCCGCCGGCCCTCCTCGAGCGTCAGGGTCAGGTTGAACCCTATCTCACCGTGGCGCGTCGTGTCGACATCGCGGGCGCCCCGGAGCGATCGAAAGAGAACCGGGTAGTAGAGCAGCTCGAGAAGATTGGTCTTGCCGTGTCCGTTGGGCCCCAGGAACACGGCGCCGCCGGGCGGAAGTGGCAGGTCCAGGTCCGCGAGATTCCGGAATCCCCGAGCCACGATCCGTTCGGCCCGCATGGGTGAAAAATAGGGGGGGGAGAGGCCGAATCACAGCCTCGGAAGGGCGGGGGGAAGGCCTTCCCAGCCGCGGCCTATTTCCCTGCGAATCCAGGCTTCCGCTTGGCCAGGAACGCCGCCGTGCCCTCCTTGAAATCGGCGGTTCCCGCCAGCTCGCCGAACCGCCGGCTCTCCAGCGCCAGGGCGTCGTCCAGGGACAACGACTCCTGGTCGTCCACCATGCGGATGCACCCGGCCACCGCCAGCGGACCATTCTCCAGAATCGTCCGGAGCAGCTTTTCCGCTTCGGCGATCAGCTGGTCCGCCGGGAACACCCGGTTGACCAGCCCGATCCGGTATGCCTCCTGGGCGTCGATCATCGCGGCCGACATGAGGAGTTCCAGCGCCCGCCCGCGGCCCACCAGCCGGGTAAAGCGCACCGTCCCCCCGTATCCGGGCGTAATGCCGAGCTTGACCTCCGGCTGCCCGAATCTGGCGTTCTCCGAGGCCAGGCGGAGGTGGCAGGCCATCGCGAGCTCGCAGCCTCCGCCCAGCGCAAAACCGTTCACCGCGGCCAGCACCGGCTTGGGGCAGCGCTCCAGCCGCCGGAAGATTTCCGAGCCCTTGCGGGAGAGCGCCTGCGCCTGGATGGTGGTGCACTGGGCCAGCTCGGAGATGTCCGCCCCGGCAACGAACGCCTTGGGCCCGGCGCCGGTCAGGATCATCGCCCGGATGCTGTCGTCGTCGGTGATCATGGCAACCGTGGCTCCCAGCTCGGTGATCACCGCGTCGTTGAGCGCGTTGAGCTTGTCGGGGCGGTTCACCGTAACCAGGGCGATGCCGTCGCGAATCTCGAAGAGGAGGGTCGAGTAGGTCATGGCGCTCGGGGTCGGAAGTGGCGGTCAGGGGTGGCCGCAAAGATAAGCCCGAGAAGGCCCTTTCCGTCGCTGGGCCGGTCGCTCCGGTCCGAGTCTCGGTTCTGCTGAGTCACCGCGGGCGGGGGACCGGCCCGCCCATGGCACCAATCCCGCCCATCATCTCCGCCATGTTCCACCATTCGTCCATGGACATCACGTTCCGGGTACCGTCCCGAAACTCGGCGAGCTGGCCGTAGATGACGGCGCGCTTCCCGTCGTGCGGGATGGCATCGGCGACCAGGATGTCGGAGATGATATCGTGCATCATGTGCAGGTTGTCGAAGATCACCGCGGCACGGGGGTGCTTGGCGCTGAAGTGCGGTGCGATGCCTGAAGTCAGCGGCATCATCTTGGGAAACCGGGCCGGAGGATTCTCCAACATCATCCAGAAGCGGGCGAGGGTGGCCTTCACCCCTGCCTTCTTCTCGGCCGGAGTCTTGCCGAGGATCAACGGTTCGTACAGACCCACCTGCAGCCAGTGATAGGCCCAGATCAGCCCGTTGAACTTGGGATAGGTGTCCCGAAACCCCTGGCTGAAGGACTGCTCGTCCATCAGGGCCATGGACTTGGGCGCGGCCACGAACGCGTAGTCCTTCCGGCTCAGGTAGTAGTCGGTGACTCGCTCGATCAAACTATCCCGGACGTCCGGGCGGAGCCGCTCATCGGCGTAGATGTCGTAGATCTGCCGGTGCAGCACGTGCGCCCAGTCGAACATCTGCTTGGCCTGCCAGGCGAGTTTCGCGTAGGCGGGCTCGATTGCTTCCTCGGCCACTCCAAGCCTCGGCGGCCGGACGAGCAAATCGGTCGTCAGATACCGGTATTCCCGCTCGAGGGCCGCCCCCCGCTCCGGCGCCGGCCTGGTGAGGAGGCGCTCGTAGAGCACTGCGTGCCCGTAATCGAAGGCGTTGAACAGCCGGCCGGCTTCCGGGTAGGTCTTGAGGAACCCCCAGTTGAACTTGCCGGGGTAGTAGAACTGCTCGTCGCGCCGGTCCTGGGCCTCGGCAAGCGCCGGAGGGCCGAGGATGAGTAGCAGGGCGGAGGCAAGCAGGCAGCGGGAGGACATGGTGCTAGGGCCGCTTCGGCAGCAACCCGGCCAGCCCAAAGGCTCGGGAGACGCCGAGGGTGACCTCGAAGTCTGGTCCGGTGCTGCGTAGCCGGCGGGCGATCCCCAGATCGACGACCATGAGCGGAGTCCATTGATAGCGCAAGCCCAACGAAGTGTTGAGTTCGACCGGTTGCGAGGAGGTGGAGCGCAAGGCGTACGCCTCGGCGATCAGCAGGGTGCTCTGCCGGAACAGCGTCCGGTCGACGGCGCCTCCGAGCCACCATTTGTTGGCGGGATCGGCGGCGGCGAGCGGCCGGTCGGATCCCAACGTGTAGGCCGCATTCAGGTGAATCCGTGTCTTGCCCCACGACCGGGTCGCGACCGCCTTGGCCGTGACCCGGGTGCCTTCACCGGCGAGGCGCCCGACCGGAAACGTCGCGTCGGCGCGCACCGCAAGCGCGGGCAGCCCGCGGCCCTCGGTGTTGAAGTTGTAGAAGCCGAAGACCCGAAGTCCCGAGATTCCCCACTCGGATCCGCCGGCGGCCCCGACCCGCGAGATCGGGAGCTTGAGACCGAGGTTGAAGTTGCTGAAGAGACCGTACTCGAGCTCGGGCACAAAGGAGTGGACGCCGCGGGTGCCGCTGGTCCGGGCAAAGCGCCAGGGCGCCAGCATCTCGAACGCGTAGCGCTCCACCGGGTAGGCATCTTCGATCAGCGTGGGGCGATCGTCGTCGAGGTTCCGGTAATCCAGTTGCGCGCGCGCGACTGCTGGGAACCCCAGCAGAGCCGCGATCACCAGCATTCTCGGTCGGGTCGCCATGCTGGTCAGTCTAGGTCGCGCGGATTACGCCTCGCTCAAGGTCGGGTTAAGCTTCCTTGAAGCAGGTTCCGGTTCGCTGGACCTGTTTCCGGGCCGCATTATGCTCTATCAGGATCCGATCCAGTCACGCCGGAGCGGCAAGTGCGAATTCTGGTCGTCGAGGATGATCCCAAGACTGCGCGATTCCTCAAGCAGGGTCTTGAGGAAGAGGGCCATGCGGTCGACCTCGGCGCGGACGGCGACGAAGGCTCGTTTCTGGGCCACCTCAATCCCTATGACCTCATCCTGCTCGATATCCAGCTTCCCAAGCGGAACGGATTGCAGCTGGCCACGGAACTCCGCCGCGAAGGCGTCGAGACGCCGATCCTGGTGCTCACCGGCCGGGATTCCACACCGGACGTGGTCCGCGGCCTCAACGCCGGGGCCGACGATTACCTCACCAAGCCGTTCGACTTTGACGAGTTGCTGGCCCGGGTGAACGCGCTCACCCGGCGCCGGAGCGGGCCAGTGAGCGGGGTGTTGCGCTTCGGCGATCTGGAGGTGGACCGCCTCAAACGGCGGGTGCGGCGGGGCACCCGACTGATCGACCTCTCACCCCGAGAGTTTCGCCTGCTGGAGTTTTTCCTGCTCCATCCCGAGCAGGTGGTGACCCGGGTCCAGCTGCTCGAGAAGGTGTGGGATATGTCGTTCGATCCGGAAACCAACGTCGTGGACGCGCACATCTCCAATCTTCGCAAGAAGCTGGAGGATCAGGGCGAGCCGCGTCTCATCCAGACCATTCGCGGGGCGGGCTACGCTCTTCGGTCCGGGGAGGAGTAATCTGAAGTCCTTTCGGGCCGCTCTCGCTTTCCGCGTGGCCCTGGGGGTCCTCGCGCTGCTCGCCGCTGCGGGGGTGGCCAGCGTGCTGGCGCTCCGCACCATCCTCTACCGTCAGCTCGACGGAACCCTTCTCCATCTTGCCGAAGTCGAGGCGCAGGCCGGTGCCGCAGCGAGTGGATCGGAATTCCAGTTTCACGAGGGAGTTCTGCTGGCCGCGCGGGAAAGCCCATCGGTAGAGCTCACCCGCTACGCCCAGCTCTGGACTCACGAGGGCCGCCCCTTGGTCCGCAGCCGCAACCTCTCGGCTGATCTCGAACTTCCGGCGTCTGCTCTCGCCGAGGCCGGGGCCGGGCGGGTGGCGAGATTCAGCCAGAGCTGGCGGGGCAGGCCGATCAGGAGTGTCGTCTACCCGCTCGAGCTGGTCGGGGCGGCGCATCAGGTCCACCTGCTCCAGGTGGCGGCACCCACGGAGCCGCTACGGCAAACCCTGGCGCGCTTCTCGGTGTTGGTCGGGTTCCTGACACTGCTGGGAACCCTCGCGGCGTACGTGCTCGGGCGCAAGGTGGCGGCCATGGCGCTGCAGCCTACGGGAGAGATCACCGCCCAGGCCGAGGCGATTTCGGAAGGCACCCTCTCGGAACGGATCACCGCGCACGCCGACGTCGACGAGTTCACCCGGCTGGTCACCGTGCTCAACAGCATGCTGAACCGCCTCGACCGTGCGTTTCAGGTGCAGCGCCAATTCACCGCCGATGCGAGCCACGAGTTGCGCGCCCCGCTCACGGTGCTCAAGGGCGACATTGATGTGACCTTGAAGCGGGAACGCACGGCGGAGGAATACCGTGAAACGCTGGAGCGCTGCCGCGAGGAAGTGGAGCGATTGGCGAGACTGGCGACCAATCTCCTGGCCCTGGCCCGCTCGGATGCATCCTTGCCGCTCGAACATGTCGCCGAGGTGGAGTTGAGCGGTCTCATCAATCGGGTAGTCCAACGCTTCCGGCAGGTGGCGGAGGCGCGTCAGGTGCGGTTGGAGGTGGTCGCGCAGGACGCCGTCGTCAGTGGCGACGAACGGTTGCTCGACCGCATCGTTACGAATCTCGTGGACAACGCTGTCAAATACTGCCGACCCGGCGGCACGGTCCACATCGAACTGGTCCGAGACACGGGCGCGGCGCTTACCGTGAGGGACGACGGGCCGGGGATCCGTCCGGGACACGTTTCCCAGCTCTTCGAACGGTTCTTTCGGGGCGATCCCGCCCGACGGCGCGGCGAGGGAACCGGGCTCGGCCTTGCCATCGCAAAGGCGGGCGCGGAAGCCCACGGCGGGGGACTGGAGTTTATGGGTAATGCGCCGGGCGCGGTGTTCCGGATGACGTTGCCGTTGGCCACGGGCTCGGGGCGTACCAATCAGCCCGGCATCGTCGGTTCGGGCGCGGGGTGACAGCGGACCGGTTCCCGCTCGGCTGGACCAACCGCCCTCCGGGCGCGAGCGCCGCTCAGCGGGTGGTGAATCCGAACACCATCCCGTACGACCCGTTGGAGTGCATCCAGCCGCTGCCCATCATGCCGGTCTGGCCGCCCATCATCCCGCCGGTCGCCCACTGACCGCCCATTCCCATGCCGTAGCGTTCCATGCCGACGGATCGTCCGTCGGCGTCCATCATCCCGCCGCCCATATGAATCACGTACGCAGTGGCCGGTGCCAGCGGCTGGCCTGGACGGCAGGTCAGCGTCTTCTGGCCGTCCGACCAGTTACAGTTCATCGGAATGGTCGCGCCGGTGACCGTGCCTCGGTGGAGCACCAGGTACTGCTCCATGGCGGCCATCATGGGGTGGCTGAAGGTGAGCACAATGTCCGGCGTTTCCGAGACGCTGACGGCTCCGCCGCGTGGGCTGACCGACAAGAGCTGCGTCGCCAAACTTGTATCCATCATCCGGGAGCTGCAGCCCGCGGTGAGCACCGCTGCTCCCGCCAGGAGGCTTCGAGTCACCGCAATTCTGAAC
>JBGPVQ010000011.1:0-19290 GCA_041491785.1 Gemmatimonadota bacterium
CAGCCGATACGCCCCGGCGTGGTCCGGCTTGAGCATGGCCTTGGCGATCCTTCCCAACTACCACAACGTCCCCGCAAGGGAGGTCCGCCAGGACTTGGTGAGTGCCGCCCGGCGCGCGCTCGAGCTCGACTCTACGCTGGCCCAACCCCACGTCGCCCTGGGGGCGGCATATCAGTTCGACTATCAATGGGATAGCGCCGCCACTGAGTTTCAGACTGCGGTCCGACTCGATGGTCGCGACGTCGAGGCGATCATGCAGTACGCGCGAAACCTTCGGAACCGCGGACGCGTCGCCGATGCGATACGGGTGCTGCGGGCGGCCCGCACGGAGGACCCCGCCTCCGCCTCGGTGCTCAGCCAGGGGTCATACTTGTTCTACCTCGATCACCAGCTGGACAGCGCCCTGGTCGAGAGCCGGCGGGCCCTGGAGAATGATTCGAATAACATGCCCAGCATTGGGAACGGGGCACTGGTCATGCTCGCGATCAAGCGTCCCGATTCCGCGCGCGCGCTGGCGGATCGAGCACTCCCGGTGTTCTCGATCAAGGAATATCTCATCGCGAAGTCCGGCGATCCCGCGGCGGCTCGGCAGGGTCTCGAGAAGCTGGATGCGCAAAGGCCGCAACCCTGGATGGCGGAAACGAGGCGAGCCTACACGTATCTCGGCCTGGGAGACACCGCCAAGGCCCTGTCTGCCATGGAACGGGCGCTGGACGCCAAGGAGGACTGGCCCGGCCCGTTTGCGGTTGTCGATCCGATGTTCGACCCGGTTCGGAAGAGCGCCCGCTTCCGGGAAATCCTTCGACGGATCGGACTCGCCCCTTGACCGGCACCGATCCGCCCCGCGAGGGACAGCCGCTCCTGCCGCCGGACTGGCCGGAGCTCGCCCCACTGCTTGATACCGTCCTCGACGCCGCGCCGGAGCGCCGGGCATCCCTCATCTGCGAACTGAGTGCCGGCGATCCCGCCCGGCAGCACGCGCTCGCCCAACTGGTCGCCGAGTGCGAGCGCGGCGTGCCGCTGCTCGATCACGTGGCGGCGGCGCGCTTCGACGACCTCGCGAACGAGGGTCCGGACCCGCTCCTTCCCGAGCTCCTGGGCGACCGATATCAAGTCGGACGGGAACTGGGCCGCGGCGGAATGGCGCGGGTGTATCTCGCACGCGATCTGAAACTCGGCCGTGACGTTGCCATCAAGGTGATCCGACCGGAGCTCTCCGCCTCGCTGGGTCACGATCGTTTCCTCCGCGAGATCGAGATCGCGGCTCGGCTCCGCCACCCCAACATCGTGCCGCTCCACGATTCGGGAGAGGTTTCCGGATCCCTTTACTTCGTGATGCCCTACGAGGAAGGGCCTTCGCTCCGGGAGCGGCTGGCCGAGAGCGGTGCGCTGCCGGTGCCCGAGGCGCTGAATGTGCTGCGGGATGTTGCCCGTGCACTGGCCTACGCCCACGAGCACGGCGTGGTGCACCGCGACGTGAAGCCCGACAACGTGATGCTCTCGGGCGGGGCGGCCGTGGTCACCGACTTCGGCATCGCCAAGGCAGTGAGCGCGGCGCTGACCGATGTCTCGGGGACGACGCTGACCCAGTCGGGATCGGCCATCGGGACACCGGCCTACATGGCGCCGGAGCAGGCCACCGGAGACCCGTCGACCGACCACCGCGCCGACATCTACTCTTTCGGCTGCCTGGCCTACGAGCTGTTCACCGGCAAAGCGCCATTCTCCGGCCATTCGGTGCACCTGGTCATTGCCGCGCACCTTGCGAGGGTGCCGCCGCTGGTGACCACGCTCCGCGCCGATGTCCCTCCGGCTGTCGCGGGGCTAATCGCACGGTGCCTGGAGAAGAATCCGGCCGACCGGCCGCAGAGTGCCCGAGAGCTGCTGGCTTCACTCGATAGTGTGGCGACCACAGGTTCTTCCTCGCCGGCGCAAGCCAGGGCAGCAGTGCCGCGTCCGGCCCGGGCACTCCGGTGGGCGGGGCTGGCGCTGGCCGTCGGGCTGATCGGTACGGCCGCATACCTCGCGACTCGCGAATCGGGCAGTTCCGCCCCGATCACCCTCGCGGTGCTGCCGTTCGGCAACATCGGGGCCGACAGCGCGCTGAGTTACGTTGCCCAGGGACTCGCCGACGAGGTGGCGGGAGCGTTGACCCGGGTTCCCGGTATCCAGATTACGAGCCGAATGGGCGCCCGGGCCTATGGCGGACAGTTGGGTCCTGACGTGACGGAGGCAGGTGTCCGGCTCAAGGCAGACTACCTGATAACCGGGGTGGTGCGGCAGGAGCGGGGGCGGTGGATTCTGTCGGCGGCGTTGGAGCGGGCCGCCGACAAAGCGAGCCTCTGGGCGGAAAGCTTCAACCTCGGCCCGGAGCAGCAGGCGGGAGCCGCCGAAGCGATTGCCGGCACTTTGGTCACCGCGATGCGGAGCCTGTTTCCGAAGACGATCAGCTCACCCTCCGCGCTCGCCTCCAACCGGCAGACCTCAAACAACGAGGCCTACCGTCTGTTCCTCCGGGGGCAGGACAAGCTCGACCGGCGGGGCCAGAGCGTCAAGGAGAGCGCCGATCTGTTCCGGGAGGCCATTCACCAGGACACCCTCTACGCGCGGGCCTATTCGGGCTTGAGCATGGCGCTCGCCCTGTTTCCGTATTTCCAGCCAGTTCCCGCGAGAGACATCCGTGACGGCCTGTTGAGCGCCGCCCGGCGCGCCCTCGACCTCGACTCTTACTCTGTCGCAACCCCACGTTGCCCTGGGGATTGCCCATTGGTTCGACTATCAGTGTGACAGCGCGGGAACTGAATTCCGGACGGCGATCCGGCTCGATGGTCGTGACGTCGAGGCCCGAATCCAGTATGCGCGGCACCTCATGTTTCTCGGGCGCACCGCGGAGGCGATGAGCCAGCTGCGATCGGCACGAGCGGAGGATCCCGCCTCGGCGGTGGTGCTGAGCCACATCTCCTACGTGTACTACCTCGATGGCCAGATGGACAGCGCCTTGGTCGAGAGCCGGCGGGCCCTGGAGAATGATTCTGCCAACATGACCAGCACTGGGCTGGGAGCGCTGGTTCGACTCGGTCTCAACCTTCCGGAAGAGGCTCGCAAGCTCATCGATCGAGCACCACGGGCGTTCAGCGCCAATACATATGTCATCGCGAAGTCCGGCGATATCACCGAGGCGCGGCGGCGACTCCAGGAGATGGATGCCCAGACACCCCAACCCTGGATGGCGGAGACGAAACGAGCCTACGCGTACCTCGGGCTGGGGGACACCGCGAGGGCCTTGTCCGCTCTGGAACGGGCGACCGATGGCAAGGAGATCTGGCCCTTCCACTTCGGGTGGACCGATCCGATCTACGCTTCCATTCGCGGAAGTGCCCGGTTCCAGACGCTGCTTCGCCGGGTCGGCCTCGCCCCCTAGCAGCGCCGGTTACTTCGCCGGCAGAATCAGCGCCAGGCCCCGCGACAGCTCGATCCGGTTGATCGGGCCGGAGTGAACCTGCTGAATGATCCCGGCGGTATCGACGAACACCGTCGTCGGCAGGGCGAGCAGCCGAAAGGTCCGCCTCGACTTGCCCCGGGCGTCGAGCGCCACGGTGAAGTCCACCGCGAATTCCTTCACGAACGCCAGCACGTCCCCCGTGCTCAGCTCCTGGTCGCGCTGATTCACCGCGAGCACTTCCAGTCCAGCCCCGCGGTGATTCCGGTACGCGGCGACCAGCTCGGGGAACTCCTCCCGGCAGGGCGGGCACCAGGTTCCCCAGAATGTCACCACCACCGGATGCCCCCGGAGGGTGGAGAGTTTGACCCGACCGCCCTGGAGTGTCGGAAGGTCGATCTCCGGGGCAGGCGTCCCTTTGTCGATCTCCTGCCCGTCGGCGGCAACCGGCAGCAGGGCGAGGGTCAGTAGCGCGAGCCCGCGCCACGGGACGAAGAGGGACACGGCGCGGCTCAAAGCCGGTACGTGTAGCTGGCAAACACGAGATACTTGGCGAAGCCGCCACCGTTCTGTGCCAGGGTTCCCGGGGGGGCAGGGGTGCTCGCTTCGAGCACACTCTTCATCCGGTTGACATGGAGGCGAATCGGAACGCTCAATGTAAAGCTGCTCTTGCCCCGGTTGAGCGACAGCCCGGGATCGGCGTAGATGATTTGCGAGGTGCGCTTGACCGCCGTGTTGTCGCCTCCCCCGAACAGGTCGTGCCGCGGAATCCCATCCAAGCGACCGCCGAGGCTCAGCGTGAGGCCCTGATCGCTCCACACCGAATAGGCAGCGCCGAGCCTAGCCTGGTAAACATCGGGCACCGACCACTGGTAGGTGGACGGCGGGCCCGTTGGAGCCAAGAACACTTCGGTGTGGGCCCGAGGGTTCGCCAAGTACGAGCCCAACCCATAGACATAGAGGCCTTTGCTCACCCGCTGAAAAGCCTGGGTCTGAAAGTCAATCCCCCAACCACCGTCCCCTGGCTGGATCGTCTGATCCGCGGGAAACGCGATTGAGTCAGTGGCGCTGTAGAACCAGCTGGACTTGGTGTGGCTTCCAGTCGGTGCCTTGAACCCAAGCCCCACCGAGACGTTGCCGTTCTGGTGGCTCTTCGGGTTCAAGAGCCAGAGCTCACCCATCACGCTCACATCACCGATACCCGTCGCCCTCTGCCCGTGACGAACCGGGTTCCCCGCCCCCCACCCCAATCGTGAAAGCGATGCAGTTGAGAAAGGGAGGCTCACGCTCACCTGGAGCCTCTCAGTGAGCGAATACCCGAGGTTGGCGACGAAGGTGTGGATGTTGAATTCCGGGGGCTGGCCACCGGGCCCCTTGGTGGGATCTTGCGAGGTGCCGACGTAGAACTCGTTGGAATGCAGGCGCCGGTACGCCAGCGTGAATTGCCATTGGTGGGCCCGCTGGTACGCCTGGCCCTCGCCCCCAAGGTCGATTGGGGTCGTAAAGCGGATCGGCTCGCAACCCTGTGCCCCAGCAGAGGATGGCATAAGCCCGAGGCCGGCGGTGCCGACCAGCATGGCAATGGCGCCCTGCAGCCCGAGGGATCTCATCGTTCCGCTCTCCTTGTTTTGCGGTACGGGAGCCCAGGAACGGCACTGACTCTCGGGCACCTGCATAATACCACGAGATTCCGGCGCCGGTTACGACATTTGGTTGGACTAGGGAATGGGGATGGGGGACTGGGGGCTGGGTTCTAGGTACCCAGATGTGAAGCTGTTCGCCAGTACTGGTAATTGGTACTAGTCCCCAGGAACTAGGACCGCATCATTGATTGATCACCGGCAGCGCCATCCCGCGCGCGCCGGCCTGCTGGTGCAGCCGTTCCGCGATTCCCAACAACGCCCGCGCGGCGGCGCTCGCCGGGTCCGCTACCACGATCGGGATGCCGCCGTCCGCCAGGGCGGCGAGGCCCGGCTGCAGCGGCACCGAGCCCAGCAGCGGCACGCCCACCTCGTCGGCCAGTCGTTGTCCCCCGCCCTCCCCGAAGAAGGCCACCCTGGCTCCGCTCGCCGGATCGGTGAATGGGCCCATGTTCTCCACGATGCCGAGGACCGGAACACTCACCCGCTCAAACATCTTGGCCCCCTTGAGGGCGTCTCCCACCGCCATTTCCTGCGGCGTGGTCACGATCACCGCGCCCGACACCGCCACCGACTGGACCAGCGAAAGCTGCGCGTCCCCGGTGCCGGGCGGCATGTCGACCAGGAAGTAGTCGAGATCGCCCCAATCCACGTCGCGGAGGAACTGCTGGATGACCTTCATGATGATCGGTCCGCGCCAGATGGCCGGGGCGTCGCGCTCGACCAGGAACCCGATGGACATGAGCTTGACGCCGTGGGCCTCGAGCGGGCGGATGCGGCCGCCGATGACCGCCGGCTTTTCGAAGCATCCGAACATCCGCGGGATGTTGGGGCCGTAGATATCGGCGTCCATCACTCCGACGCGATGGCCCAGGCGCGCCAGGCCCACCGCGAGGTTGACCGCGACGGTGGACTTCCCCACCCCGCCCTTGCCGGAGCTCACCGCGATGACCCGGCCGAGCCGGCTCATCTCGACCGGAACCGGCGCGGGGATCGATCCGGCCGATTGCGGCCCGGGGCCCGCGGCGGCCGGTGGGCCGTGGGTGGCGGCGGGGGGACCGGAGGGGTCCACCACGGTAATCTTGACCCCATCCTGCAAGACGCCCTCGACCGCCTTGACCGCGTTCCTCGCCTCGCGCACCAGCGTCGCCGGGTCCTGTCGGCTCAGCAGAAACGTGAACGACACCCGCCCCTCGGGGGTGACCTCGAGGTCCCGGATCATGCCGGCGGAGAGGAGATCGTTGTCGACCCGGGGATTTCTGATGCGAGCGAGGACGGCACCCACCCGTGCGGCGAGAGATTCAGTCACGGAGGCTCAAATCGCTTCCACCAACCGGACTTCCGGCACCATCTGACGCAGCCGCGCTTCGATTCCCTGCCGGAGGGTTATGGAGGAGGCACTGCAGCCCGAACAGGTCCCTCCCAAACGGAGCAGGAGCACGCCGTCGGCTTCGTCGAAGTCCACGACCTCCACCTGCCCCCGATGGGAGGCGATGTAGGGCCGCAGCGTGTCCAGCGTCTTTTCGATGCGTTCCAGCGTATCGGTCATTTTGCGCTTCCTGCCGGAGCCACGGCCCCTGGCAAGCGAATAATAGGTGGCGCCCCGGGGCGGTCAACCGCGCGGGACGCCCGCGAGGTAGCTGCGAGCCGCACCGAGGACCAGGGCCTGTACCTCCGCGAGCGAACCCTCCAGCGCCACCCCGGAGGCGTGGACGTGGCCGCCGCCACCGAACGGCTTGGCAAACGCGGCGACGTCGACGCCGCCCACCGACCGTAGGGACACCTTCACCCGCCCCTGCGACATTTCCCGGAAGAGCAGTGCCATCCGGACTCCGGCGACCGACCGCGGAAACTCGACTACGCCCTCCAGATCGTCCACGGTCACCTTGTGCCGCTCGAGGGCGCCCGGGGGCACCGTCAC
Source organism: Gemmatimonadota bacterium (assembly GCA_041491785.1). Taxonomy (GTDB): domain Bacteria; phylum Gemmatimonadota; class Gemmatimonadetes; order Gemmatimonadales; family GWC2-71-9; genus JABFSM01. Next base: position 7,001 of record JBGPVQ010000011.1, read on the forward strand.
CCAGGCCAGGCCGGCCTCCTCCTCCACCACCAGGGTCTGCAGCGCTTCCGCGAGCAGCTTGGGGCGCCCGGGAGGGGCGTTGGCGTACACGTCGAGATAGATGTCCTCGGGGTCGAGCCCGGTTTCCAGCAGCTCGGCGGCAATCCTGAGAGTGCGCGGATGGGTGTTGCTGAAGCGGAATCCGCCGGTGTCGGTGAGCAGCGCGACGTAGAGCGCCCGGGCCGCGAGGGTTGTCAGCGGCCAGTGGTTGGCGATCGCGATCTCTGAGACCAGCTCGCCGGTGGCGGCGGCCGAGGGGTCCACGTAGCGGGGGCCGTCGGGAAGAGTCCCCGGACTGGTATGGTGGTCGATGCAGGCGGTGGGGACGCCGCGCTCCGCCACCGTCCGGGAGAGCATACCCAGCCGTCCCAGGTCCGAAATGTCCACCACCACGATGACCTCGGCCGTCCGGAGCGTCTTCACTGCTTCCGCCGAGCGGTCCACCTTGGGGAGGTCCCGGAAGAGGAAGCCGAACCGGTCCGGCGTCGGGGTCGGGTTCGCGATGCTGACGTCTACGCCGAGGCCCCGGAGCAGGTGGGCCAGGCCCACCTCACTGCCGAGCCCGTCGCCGTCGGGATTGACGTGGGTGGTGAGAACGACCCGCCGCCCCGGCACCAGGAGATCGGCCAGGGCGTGGGCAGCGGTGAGTTTTTCGGGGGAGAGGGTGATGGGCATCGGGGGAAAAAGATAAGGGAGCCAGGGAGCCAGGAGGAATTCCCTGGCTCCCTGGCTCCCCAGCCCCCTAGCTCTGCGCCAGCTTCGACCGCGTCCTGCTGTAGCCGAAGTAGATGACCATCCCGATGGCCAGCCAGATTCCCAGCCGCATCCAGGTGCGGAGCGGGAGGTACCACATCAGGTACAGCGCCGACAGGACGCCCGCCGGCGCCACGAACCAGACCAACGGCGTCTTGAACGGGCGGGCCAGGTTGGGCTCGCGGATCCGGAGCACCAGGACCCCGGCCGATACGATGGCGAACGCGAGCAGGGTGCCGATCGACACCAGCGACCCCGCCTCCCGCACGGTGAGGAAGCCCGCCGGGATGGCGACCCCGATGCCGACCAGGATCTGGGTGATGTAGGGAGTCCGGAACTTCGGGTGCACCTTCGCGATGAAGGGCGGGAGGAGCCCGTCGTTCGACATCGAGAAGAAAATCCGCGATTGTCCGTAGAGCTGCACCAGGATCACCGAGGTGAGGCCGGCGATGGCGCCCACCTTGATCAGCCCGGCGATCCAGCCCAGCCCGGCGTAATCCGCGACCTGGGCGATCGGATCCGGCACGTTGAGCTGGCGGTAGGGCATCACGCCGGTCGCGATGGCGGAGACGATGATGTAGAGCACCGTGCAGATCAGCAGCGAGGCGATGATACCGATGGGCATGTCCCGCTGCGGGTTCTTGGCCTCCTGGGCTGCCGTACTCACGCTGTCGAAGCCGATGTAGGCGAAGAACACCACCCCCGCGCCGGCCACGACCCCGGTGAAGCCGAACGCGTCCCGGGGGCCCTCGTTGGGCGGAATGAACGGATGCCAGTTGGCGGGGTTGATCGCCTTGGCGGCGAGCAGGATAAAGGTCAGCACCACCGCCACCTTCACGAACACGATGATGTTGTTGAAGTTCGCCGATTCCTTGATGCCGATGATGAGGAGCAGCGTCACCAGCGCGACGATGATGACCGCGGGAAGATTGAAGATTGCCGAAACGAACGGCCCGCCGGACATGGTGGCGCAGGTGGCCCCCGCCGCGGCGACCACCGGCGTCCCGCCGGCAAGGGGGACGCAGAGCCCCCGGGCGGCGGCGAACACCGCCGGAATGTGGATCCCGAGATTTTTCCCGAGGAAGGAAACCATGTATCCCGACCACCCGATCGCCACCGTGGTGGCGGAGAGGGCGTATTCCAGGATCAGGTCCCACCCGATAATCCAGGCAAACAGCTCGCCCAGCGTGGCGTAGCCGTAGGTGTAGGCGCTTCCGGCGATCGGCACCAGCGCCGCGAATTCCGAATAGCAGAGCGCCGCGAAGACCGACGCGATCCCGGCGAAGACGAAGGAAAGGACCACCGCCGGACCGGCGTTGAGCGCCGCCACCGTGCCGGTGAGCACGAAGATGCCGGTGCCGATGATGGCACCGATCCCGAGCATGGTCAGGTTGAGCGGGCCCAGGACCCGTTTGAGACTGTGACTCCCCTGCGCCTCGGTCTGCAGCACGGCGATGGACTTGCGGCGGAACAGGCTCATGAGCGCCTCGTTGAGTGAAGGTCGGGAAGCAGGGCTACCGGCCGGCGGCTTCCCGCTCGCGCTGCAACACGCTGTGGTAGCGTCCGTACCCGAAGTAGATCACGAATCCGATCAGCAGCCACACCAGGAGCCGGATCCACGTGTCGAGCGGCAGGGTCAGCATCAGCCCCAGGCAACAGGCGATGCCCAGGATCGGAACCAGAGGCACCAGCGGCGTCCGGAACGGCCGTTCCAGATCGGGCCGGGTCCGGCGCAGCACCAGGACGCCGCCGCACACCAGCACGAATGCGAGGAGGGTTCCGATGTTGACCAGCTGTCCCAGGATCTGGATCGGGAAGAGTCCGGTAAACACGGCGACCGCGATTCCGGTGTAGATCGTGGAGAGGTAAGGCGTGCGGTACTTGGGGTGGACCTGGCCGGCCCATTTCCCGAGGAGCCCGTCGCGGGACATGGAGTAGAACACCCGGGATTGGCCCAGCAGCATCACCAGAATCGTCGAGCCCAGGCCCAGCACCGCGCCGATGGTGATGACCGGCCGGAACCAGGCCAGCTGGGGGATCCGCTCGACCACCATAATGACCGGGCTCGGGACGTTGAGCTCCTTGTAGGAAATGAGGCCGGTGAGCACCAGCGACACCAGCACGTAGAGCACCGTGCAGATGGCGAGCGAGCCCAGGATGCCGCGGGGCATGTCGCGCTGGGGATTCTTGGCCTCCTGCGCCGCGGTGCTGACGGCGTCGAATCCGATGAAGGCGAAGAAGATGAGCCCCGCCCCGCGGAGCACGCCGGACCAGCCGTAGGTGCCCCACTCGCCCGTGTTCGGCGGGATGAAGGGGTGCCAGTTGGCCGGCACCACGAACTTGAGGCCGAACGCCACGAAGAGGACCAGCACGCCGGCCTTGATCAGCACGATGAGACTGTTGAATCCGGCCGATTCCTTGATCCCGATGACCAGGATCGAGCTGATGGCCAGGATGATGAAAATGGCCGGCAGATTCACGATCGCGCCGGAAAGGTGCCAGCCCGTGGTGGCGCATCCAGCAGCGCCCTGGGCCACCTGGGCCGGGGCGCAGTAAAGGAGCGGCGAGGAGGTGAACTCCGCCGGAATCTCGATCCCCAGGAGCTTGAGGAAGCTCACGAACGTCGCCGACCAGCCCACCCCCACGGTGGCGGCCCCCATGGCATACTCGAGGATCAAGTCCCACCCGATGATCCAGGCGATCAGCTCGCCCAGGGTAGCGTAGGAGTAGGTGTACGCGCTCCCCGCCACCGGCACCGAGCTGGCCATCTCGGCGTAACAGAGACCGGCAAAGGCGCATCCGATCCCCGCCACCACCATGGAGAGCGGCACCGCCGGCCCGGCGTGCAGCGCCGCGGCGACGCCGGTGAGGACGAAGATGCCGGCCCCCACAATGCCGCCGATGCCGAGGGTGGTGAGGTGGAGCACACCGAGCGACCGCTTGAGCGAGCGGTCGTGCACCGCGTCGGCGTCGGCGCGCAAGGCGGTGATGGACTTGGTGGCCCAGAGGTTCATGGACGCTCCCGTGCCGGAAAGAGGTGATACGCTGGACGCCCTACGCGGAGTAGTTCGGTGCTTCCCGCGTGATCGTCACGTCGTGGGGGTGCGATTCGCGGAGACCGGCGGAGGTGATCCGCAGGAACTCGACATCGCGCTGGAGCGCGGCGATATCCGCGACGCCACAATACCCCATGCCGCTGCGGAGACCCCCGACCATCTGATAGAGCACGTCGGCCACCGGGCCCTTGTAGGGAACCCGTCCCTCGATCCCCTCGGGGACCATCTTGGACGGGGACAGCTCCCCGTCCTGGAAGTAGCGGTCGGCGGAGCCGTCCTGCATGGCGGAGAGGCTCCCCATCCCCCGGATCAGCTTGTAGCGCCGCCCCTCGGCAAGGATACTCTCGCCCGGACTCTCTTCGGTGCCCGCGAGCATCGACCCCATCATGACCGAGGAGGCGCCGGAGGCCAGCGCCTTGACCACGTCCCCCGAGTACTTGATGCCGCCGTCCGCGATGACCGGAATGTCGCCCGCGCCGCGGACCGCGTCCACGATGGCGGTGATCTGGGGCACGCCGACCCCGGTTACCACCCGCGTGGTGCAGATGCTCCCGGGTCCGATTCCCACCTTGACGCCGTCGACCCCGCGCCGCGCCAGCTCCCGCGCCCCCTCTTCGGTCGCGACGTTTCCCCCGACGATCTGGGCGTCCGGAAAGCTCTGGCGGAGCCGGTCGATGGTGGCCAGGACGCCGGCGCTGTGGCCGTGGGCCGAGTCCACCACCAGCACGTCGGCGCCGGCGTCGATCACCGCCCGCGCGCGGATGACCGCATCCTCAGCGGCGCCGAGCGCCGCGCCCACCCGAAGCCGCCCGTGCTGATCCTTGTTGGCGTGGGGATGCTCCCGGCGCTTGAAAATGTCCTTGACGGTGATCAGCCCCTTGAGGACGCCGTCCCGATCCACCACCGGCAACTTTTCGATTCGGTGCTTCGCGAGGGTCCGCTCGGCTTCTTCCAGGGTGGTGCCCACCGGCGCGGTGACCAACTTGTCCTTGGTCATGGCCTGGCGGATCGGCTGGTCGAGGTCGCGCTCGAACTGCAGGTCGCGATTGGTGATGATCCCGATGAGGCGTCCGTTACCGTCCACGATCGGCACGCCGGAGATGCGGAACCTCCGCATCAGCGCCGCCGCCTCCCGGAGCGGCCGGTCGGGGCCGAGGGTGATGGGATTGAGGATCATCCCGCTCTCGCTCCGCTTGACCCGATCGACCTCGGCGGCCTGCCGGTCGACCGCCATGTTCTTATGGATGATGCCCAGGCCCCCGGCGCGCGCCATCTCGATGGCCATCTCGGCCTCGGTAACGGTGTCCATCGCGGCCGACACGAGAGGGATCTGGAGCGGGAGCCCGCGGGTAAACCGGCTGGCGGTGGAGACGTCGCGGGGGTGGACGGCGCTATGGCGGGGCACGAGCAGGACGTCGTCGAACGTGAGCGCGACGCCCGGTCGAAGCGAACTCATCCGGTCGGCAGCACGGACGTCAGCGGTGAATCACGGAAGGCGCGGCGGAAGGTGCCGCGACGTCGGGCGGCGGGAGCCATCTACAAGATTAGGCCGCCGCCCGGGGGAAATCAAGCGCGGCGGGGCTCTATGGTGTCGGTTCCGCGGGGGGCGCGGCCGGCGGGGGTGTGGTTCCGGGCGTCACCTGCTTGGCCGGCGCCGCCGCCTGTAACGCCTCATCCACCACGCTCGACGCCGCGGCGGCCACTCCCTTCATCACCTTTCCCGCGCTGTCCATGAGCCCGGTCGTCCCGGAAATCGCCCGGATCGGGATCCGGGCGGCGCGCATGGTGTCCTCGATGCCCTCGGAGATTTTCGCGAAGAGGTTGGTCGGCGCCGCGCGCGCGGCGTACTTACTCTCGAGAAACTCGACGAAGTCGAGGATCTGGTAGCCGCGCTCGTCGGCCAGCGTCTCGAGCCGGCGCAAAATCCGCTGTTGCAGCTGTTCGTTCATGGCGTGCTCACCTTCCATCTCCCAGACGGACCAGCTCCACGACCGGCGTGGCAAGGTAGCGGGTCCGTCCGGCGCGCACCGTCACGGTGGCGACCAGTTCATCGAGCGGCTTGAGTCCCCGCAGCAGCTCGGCCTGCTCCTTCGAGACCATCACGTACACGAACCCCGCCTCGGGCAGCGGGCCCCGGACCAGCAGATAGGGATGGCCCAGCGGCATTTCGGGACGCAGCTCGTCGGCGTGCTGGTGGGCCAGGAACTGGAGCCTCCATTCCACGCTTTGTCCCACGAAGCGCTCGGGGTTTTCCCGGAGCATCGCCGCGGTAATGGCGGGCCGCGGCGCCACGGTGCTGTCGACATCGCCCTGCCGGACCCAACCCTCCAACCGCACCTTGGTCCAATCGCGATCATGTTCCACGACTGTCACTTCGGTGGGCCCGGCCAGCGTGGCGATGGTGGCGCCGTCGGGGCTGCGTGCGAGCGCCACCCCGGCCCGGAGCCTGGCGGTCCGCTCCGCAGGCGGAGGCGCCGCCGCGGGCGGGGGCTTGGCCGCCGCGGTGTCGCGCCCCGAGCGCGCGGCCGGCGCGGGGGCCGGCGCGGCCTGGGGGGAGACCGGCTTCGCCGGGGCCGCCGGCGCGACCAGCGAGGAGCGCGGCACCCAGCCGGCCCGCCGCACCTCGGTCCAGCCGGCCTGGGTCCGGCGCTTCAGAAAGAGCGCGCCGTCCACCGCCCGGGCCAGCACCGCCCCATCGGGAGCGACCCGCACGTTTTCGCCGGCGCTGACATTCACCGACAGATCGAAGCCCTCGCGCTTTTCGGCCTTGAGCGACTTCGAGAAGATCCAGCCCTGCAGGGTGACTTCCACGTACTCGCCGCTGGTGCGGGCCGGGGTGAATCGAAGCCCGGCCGAGAGGGTGGCCAGACGAACGCCCCCGGGGTCCTTGAGGAAGGGTGTTTCCTTCGCGAGACGCACCGGCGCCTGCGCGAGGAGCTGCCCCGCGAGCACGGCGCCCGCGCAGAACGAGGCTGGTAGGCGGCGAAAGGGAGGACTAGATTGCGGCACGACCATCACGATCGGGCATTGTAGACGACGCGGAGGAGCATGTCAAACGGCCGAAGGAGCCGCGCCCCCGTGGCCCTGGTGGTGCTGGACGGGTGGGGATATCGGGAGGCCAAAGAAGGAAACGCAATCGAGCTCGGCCGCACCCCGATCTGGCACGGACTCTGGTCCTCCTTCCCCCGCACCCTTCTCGACGCGAGCGGCCTCGCCGTGGGACTTCCCGAAGGCCAGATGGGCAACAGCGAGGTGGGCCACTTGAACCTCGGCGCGGGGCGGGTCGTGCCGCAGGATCTGGTGCGCATTTCCCGGAGCATCGCCGGCGGAGAATTTTTCCGGCTGCCGCCGTTCCAGGACCTAGGGTCGCAGCTCCAGCGGACCGGCGGCACGCTGCATCTCATCGGGCTGCTCGGCAACGGCGGAGTCCACGCGATCGATACCCATCTCCTCGCCTGCGCCGAGCTGGGCATCCGCCTCGAGGCGCCCCGCATTGCGGTCCACGGATTTCTCGACGGGCGCGACTCGCCGCCGTCATCGGCGCTGGGGTTCGTGCGCACGCTGGCGGAGAACCTGCGCCGCATCGCGGGGCCGCGGGCGGCCATCGCCTCGCTGGTGGGACGCTATTTCGCCATGGACCGCGACCGGCGCTGGGATCGCACCCGACTCGCCTACCAGCTGCTGGTGAACGGCCACGGGGTCACCGCCACGGACCCGGTCCAGGCGGTCACGGAGGCCTACGCCCGCGGCGAAACCGATGAATTCGTCAAACCGATCGTGCTGACCCGGGACGGCGTGCCGGTGGCCCCGCTCCGGGATGGGGATGCCGTGATCTGCTTCAACTACCGGAGCGACCGGATGCGGCAGATCCTCAAGGCGCTCGCGGGCGAAGGCTTCGACGGATTCCCGGTGGCGGACCGCCCGTCGCTCGGCATCGTGACCATGACCCAGTACGATGCCACCTTCCCGTTTCCCACGGCGTTCCCGCCGTTCAGCCTGGCCAGGATCCTCGCGGAGCACCTCGCCGAGCTGGACCGCACCCAGTTCCGCACGGCGGAAACCGAGAAGTATCCGCACGTCACCTATTTCTTCAACGGCGGAAAGGAGCCCCCCTATCCGGGAGAAGAACGGATTCTGGTTCCTTCGCCCAAGGTGGCCACCTACGACCTCGCGCCGGAAATGAGCGCCGCCGGCGTCACCGACGTGCTCTGCGGCGCGCTGGCCCGGCGGGAGCACGACTTCCTGCTCTGCAACTTCGCCAACGCCGACATGGTGGGGCACACCGGCGTGCCCAAGGCGGTGATCGCCGCGGTCGAAACCGTGGATGCCTGCCTGGGCCGAGTCGTCTCCGCCTGTGAGGCGAGCGGCACCCGGCTCCTGGTTACCGCCGACCACGGCAACTGCGAGGTAATGATCGACCCCGTCACCGGCGGCCCTCACACCGCCCACACCACGAACCCGGTCCCCTTCGTCGCGGTCGGGAGCGACCTGAAGCGCCTCCGCGGCGGGGGCGCGCTCTGCGACGTCGCGCCCACAATCCTCCACCTGCTCGGCCTCGAGCAACCGCCCGAGATGACCGGGCGGGCCCTGCAATCGGCCTGAATTCCGCATGCGACTCTCCCGACTCTCCATCCTTGCCCTGTTGCTCCTTGCCCGGCCCGCCTTGGCGCAGGTCGGCCACGATCCGGCGCGCTCCCCCTACCAGACGCTCCGGTACGGACAGTTCCTCGGAGCCACCACCGGCTATTTCAACGGATCGGGCGGCCAACTGGGCGCGGCGCCGCACAAGGGAGCCACCTTCGGGCTGCGGTACGACTTCCTGGGCGCGGGCACGGTTACGGTGGGGCTGGCCGTCTCCCGCGGCAACCTCGAACGATTCATCGTCAACCCGCACCAGCCCATTGAAACCGCGCTCACCGGACCGGTGAAGCAGCAGGGAACCTTTGTGGAGGGGGTCCTCCAATTCAACCTCACTGGGGGCAAGACCTGGCACCGGATCGCGCCCTTCGTGAGCGCCGGCGCCGGGCTGGCGGTCGTGAGCAACACGGCCGCCGACACCAGCGGGTTCAAATTCCACACCCGGGCCACACTCACCCCCGGGATCGGGGCGCGGGTGTTTCTGACCGAACGGCTGTTCCTCCGGGTGGAAGCGCGCAGCATGTTCTGGTCGATCAGCTACCCGGCGTCGTACAGCGCGAGGCCCTCGAGCGACCCGACCAAGCCCGCCGTGCTCCAGAGTCCCGGAAAGGAATGGACCGGGACCGGCTGGTACTCGATCGGCCTGAGCTACGCCTTTCACCGGCCGTTCTGAGGAGCCCTGCGTGCCGACGCGGGTGTCCCTGACCAGAACCGTCGGGTTCCACGCCACCCACCGCCTCTTCAAGCCGGAGTGGAACGCCGAGGCCAACCGGACCCGGTTCGGCTCGAGCGGCGAGGCGCCGGGACACCCGCACGATTACACCTGCGCCGTGACCGTCGCTGGTCCGCTCGATCGGGACACCGACACCATCCTCGATCTCGCCGGGCTGGACCGCATCCTGGACGAGGAGGTAGTCACCCGCCTGGACGGCAAGAACCTCAACGCCGACCTGCCGGAATTCGCCGACGGAGCGGCGCTGCCGACCTGCGAGGCGCTGGCGCGGCTGCTGTTCGGACGGCTGGCCGCGAGGCTTCCCGCCGGGGTGACTCTTGCCCGGGTCCGGGTGGCGGAGGATGCGACGCTCCACGCCGACTGCGCGCCCGACGAGCCATGAACGGGGCCATCCTCGCCGGCGGAGAAGCCCGCCGTATGGGCGGCCTCCCCAAGGGGTTGCTGGAGGTCGGCGGACGGCGCATCCTCGATCGACTGGTGGACGCCTTCCTGGAGGCCTTCGGTACCCTGCCGCTCCTGGTGGCCAACGCCCCCGACGCCGCGGCCTGGCGCCCCGATCTCCGGGTGGTGGCCGACGGCCGCCCTGGCCTCGGCACGCTGAGCGGGCTCTACACCGCGGTACAGGAGGCCCCCGGGCCGGTGGCCCTGGTCGCCTGGGACATGCCGTTCGTGCCGGCCCGGTTGCTTCGGGCGTTGGCGGAGGGGCTCGTCGGCCACGACGCCTGCCTGCCCGCCAGCGACGGCCCCCGGGGGCTGGAGCCGCTCTGCGCGGCCTACGGGCCGGCCTGCGGCCCGGCAATGGCGGAGGCGCTGGATCGAGGCGATCTTCGAGCCATCGCCTTTCACGGGCGGATCCGGGTGAACGTCCTCCCCGAGGAAACGGTTCGGCGCTGCGGCGAGCCGGAGCGCCTGTTCTTCAACGTGAACACCGCGGACGACCTGGTCCGCGCGAACGGGATGGCGCCGTGACCAAAATCATCTCGATCATCGGGCACAAGAACGCCGGAAAGACCACGCTGGTGGCCGCGCTGGCCCACGAATTCAAGCGGCAGAAGCGCCGGGTCGGCACCATCAAGCACGCCTCGCATCCGCTCGACGCCGACCAGCGAGGCACCGATTCCTGGCGGCATCTCAACGAGGGCAACGCGGACGGAGTCCTGGTCGCCTCGCCCGATCTGCGGGTCACCTTCGAGCGCCGCCCCGACGACACCGGCCCCGAGGAGCTGGCCCGGCGCTATTTCGGGGACATGGACGTGGTGATCGTCGAGGGCTTCAAGACGGCGCCGATCCCCAAGATCGAAGTGTTCCGGAAGGAAGTGGCCAAGGCGCCGCTCTTCAGTCCCGCCGCCGAGAACGCGGCGTTGTGGCTGGCCATCGTCACCGACGACCACCGGTTCACCGCGCCCATCCGGGTGCTCCACTTCTCCGACACGATGTGGCTCACCGTGCTGACCGCGATGGTCATGGAGCAGGCCAAGCCACTGGCGCCGTGACGGCGCCCCTCCCGGCGGGCGATGCGGCGCGCCGGATCGTGGCCGAGGTGCGGCGCCAGCCGCCATTGCTCATTCCCCTCGACGACGCGCTCGGCGCAATCCTGGCCCAGGACGCCATCAGTCCCCTCGACATCCCCGCCTGGACCAACTCCGCCATGGACGGCTACGCCGCGCGGGCCGACGACGTCCGCGGCGCCTCCGCCGAGGCACCGAGGCGGCTCCGAGTGGTCGAGGTGCTCCCGGCGGGGAGCTTCCCGACCCGGGCCATCGGAGCCGGGGAATGCGCCCGAATCTTCACTGGGGCTCCGCTCCCCGAGGGGGCCGACTCGGTCATCCGCCAGGAGGACACCGACCTGGGCGCCGAGTGGGTCACCATCATCCGGGACCGGGACTGCAAGGTCAATTTCCGCCTTGCCGGGGAAGACATCCGGAAGGGTGGGGTGGCCCTCGTCGCGGGAACCGAGCTGGGGCCGGCCCACGTCGGCGTTCTGGCCTCGCTCGCCCTGGCCCATCCGCTGGTGTACCGGAGGCCCCGGGTGGCCATCCTGGGAAGCGGCGACGAAATCGTGGACGTCGATCAGCCCGAGGCGATTCTCTCCGGGCGCAAGGTCGCCAGCTCCAACACCCATACCCTCGTGGCGCTGGTGCGTCTTGCCGGGGGCGAGCCGGTCAACCTGGGCATCGCGCGGGACACGCCGGAAAGCCTTCGCGAGCACCTGGGCCGGGCGCAGGACTGCGACCTCATCGTCACGACCGCCGGGATCAGCGTCGGGGAGCACGATCACCTGCGCACGGTGGTGGCGGAGCTCGGCGGCGAGCTCCGATTCTGGAAGCTCCGGATGCGGCCGGGCGCGCCGGTGGCATTCGGGGTGCTGCAGGGAGTGCCCTGGATCGGCCTCCCGGGCAATCCGGTGAGCACGATGGTGACGTTCGAGCTGTTCGTGCGCCCGGCGATCCGGAAGATGATGGGGCATGGCCTCCCCTTCCGGCGGACGGTGACGGTGCGCGTCGCCGAGGCGATCCGATTGGGGCCCAAGCTGCAGCATTTTCTCCGCGCGGTGGTAACGCCGCCGGAGGCGAGCTCCCCAGAAGGCGGGCGCGGGCTCTCCGCGGTTCGCCTGACCGGGCCCCAGGGTTCCGGGATCCTCACCTCGATGGTCAAGGCCAACGCGCTGCTGGTGATCCCGGAGGGACAGCATGAAACGCCGGAGGGCGCCCTCGCGAGCGCCCTCGTGCTGGATGATCCGCGGCATGTCGTCGAGCCGCCGTGGTGATCAGCTGGTCGAAGGAGCCCCGCGAATCGACGCCAGGAGCTTTCCCAGGTCGAGGTGCTGCGACTGCTGGTGGATCTGCTCCTGGACCCGGGGCAGCAGCGCCTCGGCTTCCCCCTTGAATCGCTGGAATAGAGCGCGGAGATCCTCGCGGGAGAGCGTCCGCCCCTGCGCGTAGTACTGCTTCGCGGCGTGGCCCAGGGCATAGGTGGACACGAAGGACACGCCGGCGCCGGCCGCGAGCCCCGCCGCACCGCCGACCATGCCGCCCAACACCCGGCCGAACATCCCGCGGCCGAGCCCGCCC
>JBGPVQ010000012.1:0-19244 GCA_041491785.1 Gemmatimonadota bacterium
AGTGCTGGAGCGCTCCGGAGGAATTCAGAACGGGAGCCGCGTCCGGCTTCGGGTGCACGCCGGGCCGGCGGCGTTCGCCTGGACCGCGGAATACCGTGAGGTCGAACCGGGGCGCGGCTTCACCGACATCCAGGTGGACGGCCCCTTCGACCGCTGGGTCCACACCCACCGGTTCGAGCCCGGGCCCGAAGGCAGCGCGGTCCTCCACGATCGGATTGCCTGCGAGCTCCCCCTGGGAGTCCGGGTAGGCCGGGAGTGCGTGGCCCGGGACCTCCACCGGCTGCTGGCCTACCGCCACGCGCTCACCGCCCTGGATCTCGCCATGCACTCCCGTGCGGCGGCGCGCCCCCGGATGCACGTCGCGCTGACTGGCGCCTCCGGGTTGATCGGCTCGATGCTCGTCCCTACCCTCACCACCGGCGGCCATCGGGTGACCAGGATCGTCCGGGGCGCGGCGGGGCCCGGCGAAATCCGCTGGGACCCGGCCGGCGACGGCCTCGACCCCGGAGCGCTCCGGGGGATCGACGCGATGGTCCACCTCGCGGGGGAGAATATCGCCGGCGGGCGGTGGACCGTGGCATCCAAGAGCCGGATGCTCGAGAGCCGCCGCACCGGGACCCGGCTTCTCGCCGAGGCCGTCGCCCGGGCCCCGGACGGTCCGCGCATCCTGGTGTCGGCGTCCGCGATCGGCTTCTATGGCGAACGTGGCGAAGAGACCCTCACCGAAGCGAGCGGTGCCGGAACCGGTTTTCTGCCGGAAGTGGCGACGCTCTGGGAGGCGGGGACCCGCGTCGCGGAAGCGGCTGGGGTACGGGTCGTCCGGCTTCGGATCGGCCTAGTGCTCACACACCGTGGCGGCCTGCTGGAGCGCATGCTCCCGGTGTTTCGCCTCGGACTGGGCGGGCGGCTGGGCAGCGGGGAGCAATGGATGAGCTGGATCTCCGCCGACGATCTGGTGGGGGCGTTCCATCACGCGCTCACCGAGGAAGGGCTGGCCGGCCCGGTGAACGCAGTGGCGCCCGGCGCGGTCCGCAACACGGAGTTCACCTGGGCGGTGGGCCAGGCGCTGGGGCGCCCGACGCCGTTTCCGGTTCCCAGCGCCGCGCTCCGGCTGCTGTTCGGCGAGATGGCGGACGGGGCGCTTCTCGCGAGTGCCCGGGTGCTCCCCGATGCGCTGATCCGGTCGGGGTACCGATTCCGGCATCCCACCCTCGCCGAGGCGCTGGGGCACGTCCTCGGCCGAACCGGGGGTAGCGCGTGACCCGGCCGGCCGTGGTCCTCCTCTCCGGCGGACTTGATTCCGCCACCACCCTCGCCATGGCCCGGGCTGAAGGGTACGCGGTGCACGCCCTCAGCTTCCAGTACGGCCAGCGACACGCGGTGGAACTGGATGCCGCGCGTACGGTGGGCCGACGGATCGGCGTGGTTCGTCACGAAATCGCCACGATCGACCTCAGGAGCCTGGGCGCCTCGGCGCTGACAGCGGATCTCCCGATTCCGCAGGGGCGCAGCGCCGAGGAGATCGGGGTGGGGATTCCGATCACCTACGTGCCGGCTCGCAACACGATTTTCCTCTCGTTCGCCGTCGGCTGGTGCGAGGTACTCGGAGCGGCCGACATCTTCATCGGTGTCAATGCAGTGGACTACAGCGGCTACCCCGACTGTCGCCCCGAGTTCATCCGGGCGTTCGAAGCCGTCGCCAATCTGGGTACCCGCGCCGGCGTGGAGGGCGGGATCCGCTTTCGAATCCACACGCCGCTGATCGCCCTCTCCAAGGCGGACATCATTCGCCGCGGCGCCTCGCTCGGCGTTGACTACTCCCTCACGCGGAGTTGCTACGCTCCCGACCCGGCGGGCCGGGCGTGTGGCCGCTGCGATTCCTGCCTCCTTCGCCTCCGAGGATTCGCGGAGGCGGGGATGGAGGATCCGGCGCCCTACGTCGACGGAGCCGGGATGGCTCCCTAACTTCCGCCATGCCCTACGCCGTCAACGAGGTGTTCTACACGCTGCAAGGCGAAGGCGCCAACGCCGGACGCCCGGCCGTGTTCTGCCGCTTTGCGGGGTGCAACCTCTGGACCGGCCGGGAGGCGGACCGCTCCACGGCCACCTGCCGATTCTGCGACACCGAGTTCGTCGGCACCGACGGGCCGGGAGGCGGGAAGTTCGGAACCGCGGCGGCTCTGGGAGACGCGATCGCCGCCAAGTGGCCCGCCGGTACGCGCCCGGGGTCGATTCGCTTCGTGGTCCTCACCGGCGGAGAACCGCTGCTGCAGGTCGACACACCGCTGCTCGACGCGCTACACGCCCGGGAGTTCGAGGTGGCGGTGGAGACCAACGGCACTATCGCGCCCCCGCCGGGCATCGACTGGCTGTGCTTGAGCCCCAAGGCCGACGCGGAGCCGGTGGTGGCCGCGGGGGAGGAGCTCAAGCTGGTTTTTCCCCAGGAAGGGGGTGAGCCGGAGCGATACGCCAACCTTCGATTCCGCCACTTCTTCCTGCAGCCGATGGACGGGCCGGACCGCGAGCGGAACACCCGGCTCGCCCTGGAGTACTGCCTGGCGCACCCCGAGTGGCGGCTGTCGCTTCAGACCCATAAGATCCTCGGCATTCCCTGACGCCAGGGGCACCAACCCCGTGGTGGAGCACTCCGATGACCGGCCATGGTTACTCCGACAGCATCCACCACGCGCTGGCCTTCTGTGCCAAGCATCATCCGGGGCCGGTCTCCCGGTACGATGGCCACAATCCCCTGCTCACCACGGCGAATGTGGCCATCATCCTCTCACGCCACCATGCCGATGACACCACCATCGTGGCGGCAATTCTCAAGCTGCTGGTGGACGCCAGCCCGCAGCCGCGGGTCGCGGCGCTCCACCAGAGCATCGCCGGGCGATTCGGTGGGATGGTGGCCGCGGCGGTGGAAGCGGCGGCGGAACCCCGCTTCGACCCGTTGGGACGGGAGCGCACCTGGAAGGCCTCCCGCTTCGAGTCGCTCGGGAAGCTTGCTTCGTGTTCTCCTCGCGTCGCGGACATCTGGATGGCATCGGAAATCCACAGCTGCGGCATCGCGCTCCGCGACATCAGGCGCCTGGGCGTGGAATACGTCCGCAGCGTGGCTCCGGCGCCACCCACGGACCTCCTCTGGTGGTACCGGGCGATGCTCGAGGTGCTGGCCAGCCGCGGAAGCGAGGTCCGCACCAGCCTCGTTGCGGAGCTCCAACAGCTTACCACTGAGGCGGGCACCTACTTGTCGGGTGCCAGAGGGTAAGGCGCTCGGAGTTCGGGCACCTCCTTTGCGGTGTCCCCGCAAGTATTATTGACCATGTCGGCCGAGCTCACTCCTGCCCTCGCAAACCTCCCCAGCGCCTTCGCGGCCGCCTGCCGCCAGGCCAGGAGTGATTCGGAGCTTTTCGAACGGTGCCGGGCCGTTCTGGTGCAGCGATTCGAGACTGACCGGATCTGGTTCGCGATTTCCCAGGGTCGGGGCCCGGTGCGTCGGGTGGGAGGGAACGAGGGATTCGCCGCGGCGGTCGAAGTTGGCCGGTGTCAGAGCGGCGAGACCGAGCTGGTCATTCTGGCCGGGCCCGATATCGCCCCGACGATGGGCTCGGTGGCGATGCAAATGGCCACCGGGCTCAGCGTGGTGCTGGAGCTCCGGAGCGTGCTGCTCGAGCGGCAGGGCGCTCTCGATGACGCGGTATTCCAGCTGCGCGCGCTGCGGCAAGTGGCGCGGCTCCTCTCCTCGGTGCACTCCACCGGCGAGACCGAGCACCTGGTGCTCGATTTCATGGCCGAGGTCTTCTTCGCGTGGTGGGCGTGCCTCTACCGCCCCGAGCAGGGCGTGTACAAGCCGAAACGTTACCGGGCCCTCGACCATACCGCGGTGCCGGAGCCGATTCCGATCACACCACTCGACATGGCGCTTCCCGGCGGTAGTGCGGTCACCGACGCGAGCGACGCGGCGCTCAAGGTTCTCCTTCCTCCGGGCACCGAGCTGGTCATCCCGTTCGACGCCGGCAGCGAGCGGCTGGCCTTCCTGCTCCTGGGACCCCGGCTCAACCGGATGGATTACGGCCGGGCGGAGCGGGACCTCGCGGGAACCCTCGCGTTCGCCGCCGGAATCGCCCTCAAGAACGCCGAGCTGGTGGAGCGGCTGCACAGCGCCGCGACCACCGACGATCTCACCGGATTGCTGAACCGCCGAGCGCTGGAGGAGCGGCTGGACGCCGAGATCTCCAGAAGCCACCGGCACCAGATCAAGACCTCCATCGTTCTGATCGATGTGGACCGCTTCAAGCTGATCAACGACACCCTCGGCCACGCCGCCGGTGACCGCTACCTCGCGCTCATCGGAGGCGTCCTCACCCAGAAGGTCCGGACGCTCGACGTCGTCGGCCGCCTGGGCGGCGACGAATTCCTGGTGCTCCTCCCCATGACCAGCGCCACCGAGGCGCTGGTCTTCATCAACCGACTCCAGGCCGGCCTCCAGGAGCTGGCCACGCAGCACCCCGAGTTCGGCATCGCCACGCTGAGCTTCGGCGTCGCGGAATCGCCCCGGCATGGGCGCACCCCCTCCGCCATCCTTGCCGCGGCGGACTCCGCCCTCTACGCCGCCAAGCGGGGCGGCCGCAATCTGGTGGAGATCGCACAGGACACGTGACCGGGTCCGAACCCTCCGATCTGTTCCGCGCCACGGAAGCTGCTCTCGGACTTCGCTTTCGACTGGAGCGGCTGGTCGCGGTGAACACCGAGCGCGTGCTCTTCGTCGGCTTGGACCAGATCCTCAACCGCCGGGTAAGCGTCCGGGTCAACTTCTACACCAGCGAGGTGCTCCGGGCCTGGTTCCTCCGGGAAGCCGAAGCCCTCGCGAGACTGGACCACCCGGCGATCCGTCACGTATACGACGTGGGCGTCGTCGGCGATCTGGCCTACCGGATCGGCAATTGGATCGAGGGCGAGGGGCTGCACGAGGCGGTGGCGCGGGGCCCCCGTCCCATCCCCGACGTGCACAACCTCGCCCGGTTCCTTCTCAACGGGCTGGAGCACGCCCACACCCACGGCATCGTGGTGCGCCGCCTGGTGCCCGCCGGCCTGCTGATCAGCCCGGGGGGTCGCGGCACCCTGACCGATCTCCGGTTCTGCAGTCACACCCTGCCCGCCATTCCCCCCGGCGAGCGCCCCAGCGGCCTCAATTTCATGGCGCCGGAAACCCGGGAGGGCCATCCCGGCGATCAGGCGAGCGATGTGTACGGCGCGGGCGCGGTGCTCTACTACGCCATCACCGGCGTGGAGCCCCCGCTGGATCCTGGGGAGATCGTGCCCCCGACCCAGCTCCGGGCGGCCTGCCCCCACGCGCTCGAACGCGTCCTGCTCCGCGCCCTCCGCGAGGTTCCCGGCAAGCGATTCCTCACCGCGACCGAGATGCTCGAGGATTTCGCCTCCGAGGCGGGGGACCATTCGACCGCGATGCTCCTCGAAGAGACCGCCGGCCCCGCCACCCAGACCGATTCGGCCCGCCAATGGGAAAAGCGGCTGCGGCGTGCCCTGGGCGACGACTATGAGCTCCTCAACGAGCTCGGCTCCGGCGGGTTCGGCCGGGTCTACCGGGTACGGGACCTCCACCTCGAGCGGATCGTGGCGCTCAAGATTCTGCACCCGCTGCTGATTCAGGATCCCGCGGTGGTGGAGCGGTTCCGCCGCGAGGCCCAGCTCGCGGCCCGGCTCAACCACCCGAACCTGGTGAACATCTACGAAATCGGCGGCCGGGCCGGTCTCCTCTGGTACACCATGGAGTTCGTCGACGGCCCCAACGTCTCGCAGCTGGTCGAGCAATCGGGGCCGCTCGCGGTGGACCGGGTGTTGCGCCTGCTGCGCGAAGGCCTCTCGGCGCTTTCGCACGCCCACGCCACCGGGCTGGTGCACCGGGACATCAAGCCGGAAAACCTCTTGTTCGAGCGGGGCGGAAGCCTGCGGATCACCGACTTCGGCCTGGCCATCGCCCTCCGCGGCCATGGCAAGTTCGGCGGAGCTACCAGCCAGAGCGGCACGCCGAGGTATGCCAGCCCGGAGCAGCTCCTGGGGGAACGGGTCGATGGACGCTCCGACCTCTACAGTCTGGCTGCGGTGGGATACTTTGCCCTGCTCGGGCGGCCGCCGTTCGAAGGGGCCACCCCGGTGCAAGTGCTGGCGCGGCAAACGACCGACGAGGTTCCCCTGCTGCGGGACGAGCGGCCCGACGTCGGCGAGGAGGTCGAGAAGGTGCTCCGGCGCGCAGTCCGGGCGGACGTCAATGCGCGCTATCCCACGGCCGGGGAATTCCTGGCGGCCCTGAACCGCGCGGTCAAGCGGGACCTCCGGCCCAGCCACCCCGCCTGGCTCGAGGGCATGTCCCGCCTTCTCAAGCGGCCGAAATCTTGACTTTTCCGGGAAAATTTCGCACTTTGAGCCAGCGACAAATCGCAGGGCAAGTGGCATCCCATCTCGAAACCGAGAGCGAGTGATTCCGATAGACCCCGGCCAGTCGCCGCGGGTCTTTTATTCTTTTGTGGCGCGGGATGGGCTCGCGTTCACGAGGGGGCCGGAACCCGTCTTCTGCGGGAACCGGGGAGGATTCACAACCAGGAGTCTGGAGACATGGCTCGTGTGACCGGAACCGTGAAGTGGTTCAACGACGCGAAGGGGTTCGGCTTCATTACCCCGGAGAACGGCGAAAAGGACTGCTTCGTCCACCACTCGGCAATCCACATGGATGGATTCCGCAGCCTTGCAGAGGGCGAGCGGGTCGAGTTCGACATCGTACAAGGGGCAAAGGGCCCCGCCGCCGAGAATGTGACCAAGGCCCCCAAGTAAGCTCCCGGATCCCGGGAACACGAAACAAAGCGGGCCGCCCCACGGGCGGCCCGCTTTGCGTCTGGTACGTCCTGCGGATCCCTACTTATGGCGGTAGATCACCCGGCCTCGGGTCAGATCGTACGGCGAGAGGACCACGCTGACCCGGTCGCCCTCGAGCACCCGAATCTTGAACTTGCTCATCTTGCCCGCGGCGTAGGCCAGGATGGTGTGGCCGTTCTCCAGCAGGACTCGGTAGTTCCGGTCCGGCAGGACCTCCTGAACGACCCCCTCCATTTCGATCCCCTCTTCCTTCGCCATCCGGTCTCCCTGGGCTGGGTGAACTCGCGCGGAGCCGGAGGAATCTCACCGCGCCGGCGACCGGGCGCAACCGGGCCACGCCCCCCGCCGGCCGCGGCGCCGCGGCCGCTCACGCGTCGACCACCACCCGCAGGCGCTCCATTTCCTCTTCCACCAGCTCCACCAGCGGGCGCATTCCCACTGCGTCGAAGATCAGGGAAGCTCCCGCAGCGTGGTAGAGCTCCGGGAGTGAGCGGGTGGCCCCGAGGGCGAGGAACGCCCGGTAGGCTTCGAGCGCGGCGGTGCCGTCGCGCCGCTGGTTTCGCCAGACCTGCAACGCGCCCAACTGAGCGATGCCGTACTCGATGTAGTAGAACGGGTAGAGGAAGATGTGCAGCTGGCGGTACCAGCGCGCCGTCCGCTCGGCCCCCAAACCGCTCCAGTCCACACCCTGCTCGAACCGGGCACGGAGGTGGAGCCATGCCGCGTCCCGCGCAGCGGCATCGTGTCCCGCGCCGCTGGCGTAGATCCAGTTCTGGAACGCGTCGACCGCCGCCACATGGCACAGGCTGGCGAGCACATCCTCGAGGTGCTCCAAGCGCGCGATGGCGGCATCCCGCTCATCCAAGAGCCCCGACGGCGGGCCCAGCGCGGGGCCCGCCAGCAGCTCCATGCTCATCGACGCGAGCTCCGCCGCCTCCGCCCCGGGATGCCTCTGCCAGACGAACGGCTGGTGGTGGGAGGCGAACGCGTGGAACGCGTGCCCCGCTTCGTGCAGGAGCGTCATCACGTCTTCGAGGATTCCGGCGGCGTTCATGAAGATGAAGGGGCGCCCCCGCACGTGCAGGGTATCGCAATAGCCCCCCGGGGCCTTGCCCTTCCGGCTGTCGAGATCGAGCAGCCGCTCGTCGATCATGATCTGGAATTCGCCACCCAGCGTCGAGTCGACCCGCGCGAGTACCCGTTGGGTCTTGGCCGCGAGATCGGCGCCATCGATGAACGGACGAAGCGGCTCGGCGCGATACGGATTGAGCGCGACATCCCAGGGCCGCAGCGTGTCCACGCCCAGGCGGGCCCGGCGCGCGGCGAGGGCGCGGGTGTGGGCCGGCACTACCACTGACTCCACTGCATCGTGGAATCGGGCGCAGTCCCCCGGGGTGTAGTCGAAGCGGTGCTTGGCCGCGAACGAGAAGGTGGCATAGTCGCTGAAATTCGCCTGCCGCGCGACCAGGTGGCGCCGTTCGTACATCAGATCAAAGAGCTCGGAGAGTTGCTCGCGCTGGACGACATAGGGGGCCACCATCCCGCGAAAGGCGCGCTCGCGGACGCTCCGGTCGGCGGCCTGCAGGTAGGGCGCCAGCTGCGGCAGCGGCCGTGGCTCGCCCTCCCAATCGGCCATCATCGCGCCGGTGATCCGGTGGTACCGCGCCGACAGCTCCTCCAGTTCTGCGAAGAGCGGCACGTTGGCCTCACGAAAGATGTCGATCGACGCCTTGAACCGGGCGACGGTGGTCTCGAGCCCCGGGGGAGTAACGCCCAGAGCGACCAGCCGGCGCGCCAGCCGTACGCTCTGCTCTTCCGCCTTGGGAATGATGTCGGTGGAAAACCGGAGATGGGCCGCTTCCTTGCCGGGATTTCCGGTGTCGCAGGTGTAGGCGATCAGCGCGAGGGAGGCGGCCTCGCTGAGGAGTGACTCGAACCGCGACCAGTCCCGGAGCCAGCCGTCGAGCTGCTCGCCCTCGACCGGCGCCGCCGCGAGCGCCTCGTAGTAGGCCAGGCACTCCGGCCAGGTAACCCCGGCGAAAGCCGCCGAGGAATCCGGAAGCCTCACGCCTTGCCCTCGCCCCGGAGCGCCTCCGGCGGGGCCGGGAGCCGGAAGGCCAGGACGCCGACCAGCGCGACGATGGCTCCCGCGAGGTAGAACGGCGCCGGGGGCCCTAGGCGCTGGAACGCCGAAGTCGCGATGAGCGGTGCCACGACCCGCGCAAGGCCCGCGAAGGTCTGCGCCACGCCGAGCGTGGTCCCGACTTCGGACTTTTCCGAGGCGTGGGACATCAGCGCCGTGGTCGCGGGAAAGAGCAGCGCCGTGCCAATCGGCACCAGGGCCATAATCGGAGCCAGCACCCAGAGGGACTGGGTCAGCGGATAGAGGACCAGGCCGAGGGTCAGGATGATGGTACCGGCGCGCATCGCGCCGCCCTCGCCGATCCGGTGCACGATGGTGCCGAGTAGCAGCGAGCGCATCACCAGAGAAAGCGTGGCCACGTACAGAAAGACGTAGCCGATGGACTTCTCGTCGAACCCGAATTCCTTACCGAGGTACAGGGCAAGCACCGCGGTCATGCCGCTGAACCCGAGCATGCCCGCGGCATAGATCCAGATCAGCCGCGGGACGGCTCCGCGCGGGCTCCGGATCACCTGCGCGGCCGCGTGCCATACCGGCTTGCGGATCCTCCCCTCCCCCGCCTTGACGGGCTGCTTCGATTCCGGAAGCCACCGCCACGCGAACACCACGTTTACCAGACAGAGGCCCGAGGCGATCAGCCCCGGCGCCGCCTGCCCCCAGTGGGCCGCGAACGATCCAATGACCGGGCCGATCATCAACCCCACGGCGGTCGCCGAGGAGAGCCACCCCAGGGCGCGAGCCCGGTCGCCAGGCGCCACCGAGTCGGCCACGTAGGCTTGCGCCACACCGGTGGTGCCGCCGCCGGCGCCCTGAATGATGCGGGAAAGAAAGAGCAGCCAGACCGCGTTGGCGAAGCCGAAGATGGCGAATGCCGCCGCCGAGCCGAGGAGGCCGACCAGCAGCGCCGGTCGGCGCCCGTAGTGGTCGGAGACTCGCCCCCAGACCGGCGCCGCGAGGAGCTGGGCAACCGAGAATGCCGCGATAATCGCGCCGATGGTTTCCGCCGACGCGCCCAGCCGGAGGGCGTAGAACGGCATGATCGGCAGCACCATGCCGAATCCGAGCATGTCCACTCCCGCCGTGGCGATCAGCACGGAAAGTCGGCGCCACTGGTCGCCCCGGGTGCCGGCGGTCACCCGGTCGCCCCCCTCCCCTCGCCCGCGAGAAAGAACACCGCCGCGCTCAGCAGCATGAGCACCACGCCGAACGCCGCCGCCTGCCCCAAATCGGCCTGACGTAGGCTGGAGAGGATCTCGATCGAGATCGGGCGGGTGTCGTAGGTGTACAGCATGATCGAGGTCACGAAGTCACCGAACGCGGTGACGAAGGCGAGGCTCGCCCCCGCGGCCAGGGCCGGCCGAAGCAACGGCAGCGTTACCCGGCGCAGCACGCGGCCTCGGCGGGCGCCGAGCGACGCCGCAGCCTCCTCCAGCGAGGGATCGAGTTGCCGGAATCCCGCGAGCACCGACCGCCCCGCGATCGGCAGATTGCGGACGAGGTAGGCCAGCGGAAGGATCCAGATCGTGCCCACCAGCACCACCCGACCGGCCCACGGCGCGTTCACGCTGAAAGTCGTGGCAAGCGCGATGGCGAACACCGTGCCCGGCACCGCCCAGGGGAGCGCCAGGAGCCCCTCGAGCAGCCCGCCGGTCCGCGCCCGCGATCTCCGGCTCACCACCGCGACCCCGATGGCGAGTGCCAGCGCGATCACCGTGGCAATCCCCGCCATCCACAAGCTGGTGAGCACCGGCTTGAGCCGCGCCGGATCGACGGCCATCGCCCGGTAGTTTGCCAGCGTGTAGGTCGGGGGCAGCGCTTCCACCGTCCAGGTGCCTCGGGGCACGAAGGAAACCAGCAAGAGGGTCAGCAGCGGGAGAGTGAGGACGACGGCGAGGGCCCATCCCGTTGCCGCGGCGCCCAGCCTGGCCGGAAGCCCGACCCGAAGCGCGGGCGCCGGCGCCACGCCCTTCCGGGCCCCCACGGCGTCCACCCGTCCTTCGGATTTTCGGAGCAGCAGGAGTCCCCCGAGCGCGAGCAGTAGGAGCGCCGCCGTTTCAACCATGGCCAGCCGGTCGTCGCCGTTGAGTTTGGTGGCGGTAATCTGCGTGGTCATCACCCGGAACGCCCCGCCGAAAAGATAGGGCGCGCTGAAGGAGGCCAGCGACGTCATGAACACCAGCAGCCCCGCGCCCGCCAGCGCCGGCCGCAGCAGCGGGAGGGTTATCCGCCGGAGGGTATACCACCGGCCGGCGCCGAGCGACGCCGCCGCTTCCGCGAGCGAAGGGTCGAGCCCCGCAAGGCCGGAACGCGTGAAGAGGTAGAAGTACACGTACATCGTGGCCACGTGCACCAGCAGCACCGCACCGGCCCCTTGAAGCCGCCAAGGCGCTTCCCGGAGCCCGGTCAGGGTCTCCACGAAATGGGCGACGAAGCCGGTCTCACCGTAGAGGAAAAGGAACGCCAGAACGCCCACCAGCGGCGGGAGCACGGCGGGAAGGCCAAGGAGGGTCGCCACGATCCGGCGGCCGGGGAACGCAATCCGCGCTGTGAGGAATCCGAGCGGCACGCCCACCAGCGCCGCCCCGACCGCACTCGCCACCGAGAGCGAGAGGCTGGCACCCAGCGCCCGCCACTCGTTACCCTCCCGGGCGAACCGTCCCACCGCCTCGAGCGTCCACGCCCCGGGCCCGCCCACCGCCTCGGCCAGCACCAGGGCGAGCGGATAGACCACCAGCCACCCCAGCACCAGCGCCAGGAGTATTCCGAGCCCTTCGCGGCGCAGCGCCGGCCTCACCGGCCCTCGTCGGGGAAAAGATGAAGGCCCGGGCCGGTGGGCTCGAGCCCGACTCGATCGCCCACGTGCGCCTCGGCGGGATCGGCCAACACCTCGAGGGTGGCAGCGTTGGCAAGGCGGACGAGGTAGAGGCCGCTCGCCCCCAGGAACCGACGCTCGACCACCTCGCCGGTGAGGCGGGTCGCCGAGGCGGGCGCCAGTCGCAGCGCCTCGGGCCGAATGAACAGGCGGCAGGCCCCGGAGAGCGGCTCCGGGTGGGGCACTTCCCACGGCGAGGGCGCGCCGGGGAGCTGCACCCGGGCCACTGCTTCGTCGTGGCTCAGCAGCTGCACCGGCAGCGAGCTGGTCCGCCCGATGAACCCGGCCACGAACGCGGTGGCCGGCGCTTGGTAGAGCGCCTCGGGTGTCCCCACCTGCTCCAGGCGGCCGCTCTGGAGAAGGGCCACCCGGTCGGCCAAATCGAAGGCCTCTTCCTGCTCATGGGTCACCAGGATGGTGGTGATACCGATCCGGTGAATCAGCGCCCGAAGTTCCCGCCGGGTGCGTTCCCGCAGGGAAGGGTCGAGGTTGGAGAGTGGCTCGTCGAGAAGCAGCACCCGCGGCGCCGGTGCCAGCGCCCGCGCCAGCGCCACTCGCTGTTGCTGGCCACCGGACAGGGCGGTGACGGGCCGGCGCTCCAGCCCGGCCAGCTCGACCGAGGCGAGAGCCTCCGCCACGCGCCGGGTCCGCTCGGCGGCGGGCACTCCCCGGCTGCCGAGGCCGAATCCGACATTCTCTCCAACATCGAGATGAGGAAAGAGCGCATAGTGCTGGAACACCATCCCGAATCGACGGCTTACCGCGGGGTGGTCGGTGACGTCCTCCCGATCCACGACGATGCGGCCGCGGTCCGGAGTTTCGAATCCCGCGAGCAGGCGGAGCGTGGTGGTCTTGCCGCTCCCGCTGGGCCCCAGGAGGGCCGTGATCTCGCCCCGCGGGATCGCCAGCGAAACGCCGTCCACCGCAACATGGGACCCGAAGCGCTTGGTCAGCCCCTCGAGCCGCAGGAAACTCTCGCCCGCCGGATCACCGTGCACGCCGTTCAGCGCTTTCCGGTGTTGCGCACCCGCTGATCCCAATACGCCATCCAGCCGGGGCCCTCCCGGGCGAGGAGTCCCCAGTCGAGGTCGACCTCCCGCATCCGCCGCTCGACATCGGCCACCCACGGCGGGATCGAATCGGCGGGGAGGTCGGCGCGGGCGGGAAGCCGGAACACGTGACGCGCCGCGAGCAGCAGCGCCTCGTCGGTGGCCACCCAGTCAATGAAGCGCTTGGCGGCCGCGGCGTGGCGCGCCCCGCGCACCAGGCCGATCGCGTCGTCGATCACCACGGTCCCACTCTTCGGAAAGGTGTAGTCGAGCGGCTGGCCTCGGCCCCGGTCGATGAGCACGTCGGGTAGATCCCACAGCGTGACCAGTCCCTCCTGCCGCGCCAGTTTCTCGGTGAGGAGCAGCGGACTCAGCACGTATGCCCGGGTCTGCCCGTCGAGCCGCCGGAGCCAGGTCATCCCGGCGGCGGTATCGCCGGTTGCCTTGATGCCGCGGTAGATGATCAGGCCCCAGATCGCGCGCATGGTACCCGAGGCCATCGGATCGCGGATGAGCACCTGGTCCTTCCACCGCGGCGCCAGAATGTCGTCCCAATCCTGCGGCGCCGAGTCGGCGGGCACCGCCCGGGAGTTGAAGGCGATTACCGCCGGGGTGCGATAGACCGGCCAGTAGAGATCCGCCGGCCCGACCCCGCGGGGACCCACCCGCGCCGCCCACTGCGGGCGGTAGGGCGCGAGGAGGGAATCGGCTATCCCGCGATCGAAGATCGTCGTCGGCCCTCCGAACCACACATCCGCTTGCGGATTGGCCCGCTCCGACCGAAGCCGGTCGAACACCTCCTGGCTTCCCATGTCCAGCCAGCGCACATCGACGTCGGGATTCCGGGCCTCGAACGCCTTTTCCAGCAGGCCGAGTTGATCGGGGCCGTGCGGCGAATACAGCACCACCGGCGTCCGCCCATCGCCGCGCCCGCACCCCGCGAGGAGGAGCAGGCCCGCGCGGAGCACGCGCTCAAGGCTGCGGCGGCGTGGCACGAAGGTCGAGGAGGTTGAGGAAGAGTCGGAACGCGCCCGGCACGGCGGCCGGGAGCTGCCGGAAGAAGGAGAGGCCGGTGTACACGTAAGTTCCCTTGCCCAGCGCACTGACCAGTAGCCCGCCCCGGAGCGGGGCCTCGCCAGGATCCGACAGCTCCAGCAGCGGCGTGTAGGACTTGTCCCAGGTGTGCGCAAAGTAGAGTCCGCGCTCCTGGACCCAACCCTCCCAGTCGGAGGCTCCGAGCCGGTTGGGGCGGCTGAAGGCCGGGTGCTGGGGATCCAACGCGGTGACCGGCGCGGTTTCGTCGGTGACCCGGTCGTGGGGCTGGCCCACGGTGAGCGGCGCGGGGGCGAAATTGCCGTTGAAGAACGGTTGCTGCTGGTACTGCACCACGACGCGACCCCCGGCCCGGGCGTAGTCGAGGAGACGGGCGTTATTCTCCAGCAGGGCGGGATCCGTCTCGTACGCCCGGCTCCCCACCACGATCACATCGTACCGCGACAGGTTGCCCCTTTCCAGCGCCGCCGCATCCAGCAGGTCGACCGGCAGCCCGATTTCCAGAAGTGCCTCGGGCACCCGATCGGAGGCCCCCCGGATGTACCCGACGTGGGCCAGCGCGGGCAGGGTGATCGCGGCCGCGTGCACAATGCTGGTGGCCGGCGCGGTCAGGGTTCGAAGCCGAATGTGCGGATAGTCTACCGTGGTGACACCGGTCGAATAGCTCCGGCCGGCCGCGTCCCGCACCACCGCCCACACCTCGTAGCTGCCCGGCCTCAGCGC
The DNA here is from genome assembly GCA_041491785.1 of Gemmatimonadota bacterium. GTDB lineage: Bacteria > Gemmatimonadota > Gemmatimonadetes > Gemmatimonadales > GWC2-71-9 > JABFSM01. The sequence continues at coordinate 14,732 of JBGPVQ010000012.1, forward strand.
ATCGGGGGGACGCACCTGGAACACCAGGGTCTCTCGTTCCTCTCCCCGGGTGAGCTGGAACTGTTGCGCCGTCACCGCCGGCCAGCCGGCCGGCAGCTCGAGCTCCACCACCCCGCTGGTCGCCTCGGTGGCGCCGTGCTGCAGCGTCACGGTGAAGGCCTGGGGCGCCCGGACTCCGCTGGGCCACAGCTTTTCGGCGGGATCGAGCTTCACGTCCACCCGCGGCACCACCAGGATCGGGCGGCGGATTTCCCCGACGGCCTGGTCGCGGAAGCGGTGCACCACCTCTCGGACCTGGACCAGGGCCCGCCCTCCTTCCGGCGTCAACGTAAAGCGGGCCCGGAGCGCGGGGAGCTCGAATGGCTCGCCCCAATCGGCCGGCTCACCGCCCCAGCGGTACATCGCCCCGTCACGCGACGCGCGGAGGAAGTACGGCGTGGTATAAGGCGCGTCGTCGGGGACGGTCACCTCGAGCACACAATTGGCGATGGTACCGGGCGCCACCATCGCTCGCGGCGCAGGACAGGGAGCGACGCTCCACCCTGGCGGCGCGAGCAGCTCGAATTCCGCCGCCGCGGGCCGGGCTCCGGCGTTCCACGCCGTCAGGCGGACCGGCACCCGCTGACCGGGGATGATCCGGCCATCGGCGGTGGTGGCGTCGGTCACCAGTCCGGCTCGGATCGCCGCGGCGTCATCGGCGTGCCGACGGAGATCCCGGGACTCGATCCCGGGGCCGTCGAACGCCGCCGCGGAGGTGTCGATTCCGCTCCAGAGCGATCCCGCTCCGGCCCCGGTGCGATCGGTGATCAGCGCCAGACGAATCGTCGAGGGCCCCGGCTCCTGCAGAACACCCATGTCCTGGGAGCGGTGGTTGCTGCGGCCCCGCATCGCGATTTGCCGGTAGGATTGCCCCACATCGGGGTCCAGCACGCCGCCTTCGAGCGCCAGGGAGGCGCCGGCGGGGTCGAATCGGGCGTTGCGATAAAGCTTGAGCGGCGTCCATGCCGCGAGGCCCTCCTGCCGGGCCAGTTCGGGAAAGCGGGACGAATCTCCCGCCGCCCGGAACGCCTCCTGCGCCGCCCACCCCGCCATCTGGTGCTGACCGTGGCCATCCCGCGGGGTTCCCGAGAAAATCGCGACGATGATCTGGGGGCGGAACCGGCGTACGATCCGCACCACATCCTTGAGCACCGAGTCTCTCGGCCAGAACCGGCTGGTTTCCTCGAGATTCTTCGAAAAGCCGAAGTCGAAGGCGCGGCTGAAGTACTGCCGGGCGCCGTCCAGGCTCCGGGCGCCAAGCAGCTCCTCGCTCCGAATCAATCCCAGGGCCTCACCCAGCTCGGAGCCGATGAGGTTTTGGCCGCCTTCGCCACGGGAAAGCGACAGATACGCGGCCTCTGCTCCCTGGCCCCGCACCAGCACCGTCAGCAACTCGGTGTCTTCGTCGTCCGGATGCGCCGCGATCATCAGGACGCGCTTGGTGTGCCCCAGCATCCGCTCGGCCTGCCGGAGCGCGAGGGTTCCGCCGGTGGATGGGCCCATGGCCTGCTGGGCCCCAAGCGGGGCACCCAGCGCGGAGGACAGCAGGAGGAGGCCCGGGAGAATCCGGCGGGCCGGCGGAACGGGGAGGCGGGTCACGCGCTGTTTCGGGGCTCCTCGGAGTCGTCGTCGTCGTCGTCGTCCCAATGGCGCGGGGGCACCGGGGAGGGGTGCCGCCTCCCGTGAATGAACGCCCAGACGAAGGCGATCAACGCCGCCAGCAGCAGCGCCTGTCCCACCGTGCTGGCGATACCGTAGAGCAGGAGGAGCATTCCCGAAGCCACGGCGATGGTGCCGCTGGCGCGCAGCACCTCGTCGAGGTTTTTCCACTGGGTCTGGCGGCCCCAATAAATCGAGGCCGAGAGCCCCAGCAGACCGAGCAGCAGGATGCCGTACCAGATCGCGATCCAGAACCGCCGGCCCACGACCATCTCGGTCTCCTTACCCTGCTCCGGCCGCTGCGCAGCGCACGCAGGGGCAGTCCCGGCGGAGCCGGTCGAAGGTGTAAATGCCGGTGCCGTGCCCGTCGCTCCAGCGGATCCTGAGCCCGTAGGCACCGACCAGCGCCAACTCGGCCGGACGCACATCCTGGGCGACCCTGCCGGGATCGAGCAGCGGCCGGCCGCTCATTTCCTCGACGCATTCGGCGCAGGGACAGGCGAGCCGGAGCTGCCGCGCGGGGTAGAGCGCGCGGTGGCCCGCGCCGTCCCAGTCGATTAGCACCCCGTCGTCGCGACGGGTGATCGCCACCGGGAGCGGATTCAGTGTGCCCACCGCACTCCCCTTCCCTCCCACGCGCTCCGCGCTGGCATGTATCTTAGAGCGCCTGCGACACGATGCGACTTTCCACGGAGCCGACCCCAGCGATGTCCACTGCAGCCCCCAACCCCTTCGGCACGCGCGGCGAGCTTGGCCTCGAGGGCGGCGGTGCGGTGATTTTCCGCCTGACCGAGCTCGAACGCAAGGGCGTCGGGACGCTCGACCGGCTCCCCTTCTCGATCCGGGTCCTCCTGGAGAACGCCCTCCGGCACGCCGGCCGGGGCCTGGTGACCGAGGAGCACGTGGTTGCCCTGGCCCGCTGGAGCCCCTCCCCGGGCTCGGGAAGTGAACTCCCTTTCATGCCGGCCCGCGTGGTGCTTCAGGACTTTACCGGCGTGCCGTGCGTCGTGGATCTCGCGGCGATGCGGGACGCAATGGCCCGGATGGGGGGTGACCCGGGCCGCATCAACCCGGTGGTCCCCTGCGACCTGGTGATCGATCACTCGGTTCAAGTGGACCACTACGGGACGCCCGAGGCCTTCCGCCAGAACGTAGCGCTGGAATTTGAGCGGAACGTGGAGCGCTATCAACTCCTCAAGTTTGCCCAACGGGCTTTCCGGGACTTCCGGGTGGTGCCTCCCGGAACCGGGATCGTCCACCAGGTCAACCTGGAATACTTGGCACCGGTCGTCCAGCTGCGCGACCAGCACGGCCAGCTTACCGCCTATCCCGACACGCTGGTCGGCACCGATTCCCATACCACGATGATCAACGGCCTGGGGGTCCTCGGCTGGGGAGTCGGCGGCATCGAGGCCGAAGCCGTCATGCTGGGCCAGCCGTATTTCATGCTGGTCCCCGAAGTCGTCGGGGTGAAGCTCACCGGCAACCTTCCAGTGGGAACCACGGCCACCGACCTGGTGCTCCGGGTCACCCAGATGCTCCGCCAGCATGGCGTGGTCGACAAGTTCGTCGAATTCCACGGCCCCGGCCTGTCGCGGCTGGGGCTCGCCGACCGCGCCACCATCGCCAACATGGCGCCCGAGTACGGCGCCACCGTGGGGTTCTTTCCGGTCGATGCCGAAACGGTCGAGTACCTGCGGCGCACCGGCCGTGAGCGGGAGGGCGTCCGGGTCGAGCGGTACTGCAAGGAGGTGGGGCTCTTCCGCACCGACGCCAGCCCCGATCCCGAGTTCACCACCCGCCTCGAGCTCGATCTCGGCAGCATCGTGCCGAGCCTTGCCGGCCCGCGACGGCCCCAGGATCTGGTCCCGCTCTCCGAGCTCAAGCGGAATTTCGCCGTCGCCCTGCCCGGCCTGATGCCGCCCGCGACGCCCGCGGCGCGCCGGACAGTGGCGGAGGCCAACTATTCCCGCTGGATCAATGAAGGGGGCTCCGCCGGGGCGGTGGCGGCGCTGGACGCGCCCCCGGCGGTCTCCTGCTCCTATAACGGGAGCGATTTCGCACTCCGGGACGGCGCCGTGGTGATCGCCGCGATTACCAGCTGCACCAACACCTCGAATCCCTCGGTGATGGTGGGTGCGGGGTTGCTCGCGAAGAAGGCGCTCGAGCGCGGGCTGACCAGCCAGCCCTGGGTCAAGACCAGTATGGCGCCGGGCTCTCGGGTGGTCACCGCGTATCTCGAGGGCGCCGGACTCCTGCAGTACTTCGACCGGCTGGGCTTCAACATCGTGGGCTACGGCTGCACCACCTGCATCGGGAACAGCGGGCCCCTGGCGGAACCGATCGCCCGCGCGATCGAGGAACACCAGCTGGTTGCGGCGGCGGTGCTTTCGGGCAACCGCAACTTCGAGGCGCGGGTGCACCCGCTCGTCCGGGCCAATTACCTCGCCTCCCCGATGCTGGTGGTGGCATTCGCCCTGACCGGGCGGGTGGACGTGGACCTCGCGACCGAGCCGCTCGGCACCGATCCGGCCGGCCGCCCGGTGTTTCTGCGGGAGATCTGGCCCGCTGCCGAGGAGATCCGGGCCACCATGGCCGCCTCGCTTCGCCCCGAGCTGTTCAAGGAGCGGTACGCCACCGTGTTCGACGGGGACGAGGAGTGGCGCGCGCTCGCGATCCCGCAGGGGGATCGCTTCCTCTGGAGCCGGGACTCCACCTACATCCAGGAACCGCCGTTCTTCCAGGGCCTGGCCGCTGACTCCGCGCCGCTGGGGGACATCCAGGGGGCGCGGATTCTCGCCTCGCTGGGCGATTC
>JBGPVQ010000013.1:0-17407 GCA_041491785.1 Gemmatimonadota bacterium
ATCTACGAGCACATCCGCTACACCGGAGAGCACATTCCGATTGCCACCCTCCCCGGCATGCGGGACCGCACCGTCACGATTTCCGGCGCCTCGAAGACCTTTTCCATCACCGGCTGGCGCATCGGCACCATCGTGGCGCCTCCGGGCGTGACCGACGCCATCCGCAAGGTTCATGATTTCCTGACCGTCGGCGCGCCGGCGCCGCTCCAGGAGGGGCTCGCGGTAGCCATGGAGCGGCTGGGCCGCGACTATTACGACGGCCTCGCCGGTGAATACCGGGTCCGTCGAGATCTTCTGATGGGCGCGCTGGAGAAGGCGGGGTTCCGGAGTGTGGCCCCCGAGGGAGCGTACTACATTCTGGCCGATTTCTCGCCGCTTAGCGATCTTCCCGCTCCGGAGTACGCCCGCTGGCTCACCATCACGGGCGGCGTGGCCACGGTGCCTGGCACCAGCTTCTTCAGCCGGCCCGAGGACGGGAAGCAGTTCACCCGATTCGCCTTCTGCAAGACCGAGGAGTTGCTGCGCGAGGCGGCGCGGCGGCTGGAAGCGCTCCCCCGTAACGGAGGTCGTTGATGCAACGCGTCCGCCCGGCCCTGTGCACGCTCCTGCTGGCCGCCGCGGCACCCCTGGCGGCGCAACTGCCGCACGCGCTCCCGGAAGCGGCGGGAATGTCCGCCGCCCGCCTGGCGCGCATCCGCCCGGCGCTCGAGGCCGCGGTCCGGGACGGCGAGGTGGCCGGTGTGGTGACCATGATCGCGCGGAACGGGACACTGGTCGAGGTGGACTCCGCGGGTTATGCCGATCGCGAGGCCGGGGCCCCGATGCGCCCGGCCACCCTCTTCCGTCTGGCGTCGATGACCAAGGCGGTGACCAGCGTTGCCGCTATGATCCTGGTGGAGGAGGGCAAACTCCTGCTCAGCGATCCGCTCTCCCGCTACATCCCGGCCTTCCGTGAGATGCGGGTGGCAGTGGTATCGGGCCCCGATTCGGCGCGTATGGTGCGCTACGAACGGGCCCGGAGGCAGATCACCATTCGCGATCTTCTGACTCATCGCTCCGGGCTGGCCTACGGCTTCGGCGACACCGGCCCGGTGGGCGATGCCTACCGCGCCGCGGGGGTCTCCGATGGCATCGCCCGAACCGATCTGCCTACGATGGCCGAAAACGTTGAGCGGCTGGCCCGGCAGCCGCTGCTGTTCCAGCCCGGCAGCCAATGGAATTACGGCCTCAATACCGACGTCCTGGGCCGGGTGGTCGAGATCGTCTCGGGGAAGTCGCTTTCGGACTTCATGCAGGCGCGCATCTTCAACCCGCTCCAGCTGCACGACACCTTCTTCTGGGTGCCCGACGAGCAGCTCGCCCGGGTGACGGTGCCTTACCGGCCCGATTCCGCGGGACACCTGACGCCGATGGCCGCGGAGGCCGAATCGTTCAGCGAGGGCCGGCTGTTGCTGGCGGGAAAGCCGACCCGGGGCTCCCGCACCTTTTTCTCGGGTGGGGCGGGGCTGGTCGGCACCGCGGGGGATTACCTGCGGTTCCTCCAGATGCTCGCCAACGGCGGCACGCTCGACGGCGTCGGGATCCTGGGCCGGAAAACGGTGGAGCTGATGACCGAGAGCCATACCGGCGATCTTTCCGGGGCGCCGCTGGGACCGGGGGTGGGGTTCGGGCTCGGCTTCCTGGTGGTGGATGATCCCGGGAAGACCGGCGACTACGGATCGCCCGGCACGTTTTCGTGGGGCGGGATCTACGGCACCAACTTTTGGGTCGATCCGAAAGAGCGTCTCGTGGCGGTGATGATGATCCAACGCTTTCCGACCAACGGGATCCGGGTGGGCGGCATTTTTCGGTCGCTGGCCTACCAGGCGATCGTCAATTGAACCCGACTCCAGTGGTTCTCTACGGTGAGACGGTGCATCTGGAGCCGCTCGACCGCCGCCACGCCGAGGATCTCCTCGCCGCCGGCCGCGATCCCGACATCTGGTGCTACCTCCCCATCCCGCAGCCGGTCACCGTGGAAGAGGTGCGGGCATGGATCGACGACGCGTGGAAGCGGGCGGCGGGCGGGGAGGAGTTGCCCTTTGCGATCATCGACCCCGCCACCGATCGGGCGGTGGGCTCCACTCGCTTCCTCGAGATCCGGCGCGACTGGCGCACCCTGGAAATCGGCTGGACCTGGCTTGCAGCCTCGGCGCAGCGTACCGCGATCAACACCGAGGCCAAGTATCTCCTCCTCAGGCATGCCTTCGACGATCTGGGCGCGCTCCGTGTGCAGTTCAAGACCGATGGGCGCAACCTCAAATCGCAGGAGGCCATTCTCCGGATCGGCGCGGCGAAGGAAGGGGTGCTCCGGAAGCAGCGGGTCAATCACGACGGATTCGTGCGCGACGCGGTGTATTTCAGCGTCATCAACGACGAATGGCCCGCCGTGAAGGCGCGGCTCGAAGGGATGCTCCGGCGGTGATGCCGCTCCGATCGGTCCCTCGAAGCCGATGACCGCCCCCCCGCTCGCTCCCCGCCGTCCCCACCCGCTCGACATCCACGGGGAACGGCTTCCGGACGACTACTTCTGGCTCCGCGACCGAGAGGACCCCGCGGTGCGGGCCTATCTCGAGGCGGAAAACGGCTACGCCGATGTGGTCCTCGGGCCCACCGCCGAGCTGCAGGAAACCATCTACCGGGAGATGCTCGGCCGGATCAAGCAGACCGACGTCTCGGTGCCCTACCGCGATGGTGCGTTCTGGTATTACACCCGGACCGAAGAAGGGAAGCAGTACTCGATCCACTGCCGGAAGAGCGGCGGCTGGCTCGACGCTCCGGAAGAGGTCATCCTCGATTTGAACGCGCTGGCCCACGGCCGGCCCTTCATGGCCCTGGGCGAGTTCGAGGTGAACGACGACGGACGGCTGCTGGCCTACTCCACTGACACCACCGGCTTCCGCGACTTCAGCCTCGTCATCGGAGATCTGGACACCGGCGAGCAGGTGGCCGGGCCGATCGAGAAGTGCGGCAGCTTCGCGTGGGCCGCGGACGGCCATACCTACTTCTATACCCTCGAAGACCCGGCCAAGCGGTTCTACCAGGTCTGGCGCCGGGAGATCGGCGGCCCCGGCGAGCTGGTGTTCGAGGAGGGTGACGAGCGCTTCCGGGTCGGAGTCGAGCGGACCCGGAGCCGGCGTCACATTCTCCTCCAGATCGACAGTCACACCACCTCGGAGCTGCGCTTCATCTCGGCCGACGCACCGCGCGGGCCCTGGCGCCTGCTGGCGCCGCGGCAGGCCGAGCGGGAGCTCGAGGCGGATCATCTCGGTGACGGGTGGCTGCTCCGGGTCAATGACACCGGCCCCAACTTCCGGGTGGTGCGGCTTCCCGAGGAGGGGGGCGACCCGGCGGGCGGGGTCGAGCTGCTGCCCCATCGCGACGGGGTGATTGTGGAGGGCGTGGACGCGTTCGCCGGCCACTGGGTGGCGTGGGAGCGCGAGGCGGGGCTGGTGAAGATCCGGGTGACCGGGCGCGTCGGCACCTCGGTGCGGCAGGTGACCTTCCCCGAGCCGGTGTACGAGGCGTATCCCGCCGCCAACGCCGAATTCGAAACCGGTGTGCTCCGCTATCAGTACGAATCGCCCGTCACCCCGCCTTCGGTGTACGACTTCGAGCTGGCCATCGGGGTGAGCACGCTGCTCAAACGCCGCGAGGTCCTCGGCGGCTTTGACCCGGCGCGCTACGGTTGCGAGCGACGGGTGGTGCCGGCGCCGGACGGAACCTCGATTCCGGTTTCGCTGGTGTTCCGGCGCGATCCCCCGGTCCCTGTCCCGTCGCCGCTGCTCCTGACCGGTTACGGCGCCTACGGCATTCCCTTCCCGGTGGGCTTTTCCTCCAACCGGCTGGCGCTGCTCGATCGCGGCGTGTCGGTGGCGTTTGCCCACGTGCGGGGAGGCGGCGAGCTCGGCAAGCGGTGGCACGACGCGGGCCGGATGGCCAACAAGATGCGGACATTCACCGATTTCATCGCGGTGGCGGAGGCGCTGGTGCGGGAGGGTCGCACCGCGGCCGACCGGCTGGCCATCGAGGGCGGGAGCGCCGGCGGGCTCCTGGCGGCCGCGACGGTGAACCTGGCTCCGGCGCTCTTTGCCGCGGTGGTGGAACAGGTGCCGTTCGTGGACGTTATCAACACGATGCTCGACCCCACGCTTCCGCTCACCGTGGGTGAATACGAGGAGTGGGGAAACCCGGCGCTCCCGGAGCAGTACGCCTGGATGCGGCCCTATTGTCCCTATACCAACCTGGCCCGCGGAGCCTATCCGGCGATGCTGGTGCGCACGTCCCTCAACGACAGTCAGGTGATGTACTGGGAGCCGGCCAAATACGTCGCGCGGCTGCGGACTCTCAAAATCGACTCCAACCCGCTCCTCCTCCTCACCAATCTCGGCGCGGGTCACGGCGGCGCGTCGGGGCGCTACGACCGGCTCCGGGAAATCGCGCTCGACTACGCCTTCGTGCTCTGGCGGCTCGGGCTCTGGCGGCCCTGACCGGAGCGGTCACCCGGTCCCGAAGCGGAAGACCTGTCCCGCCGCATTGCGGCGGACCCCTTCCTCGGCGCGCCTCCGCCACCCGGCCACCTCCGGCCCACCGAGCTCGAGGAGCTGTAGCGCCTGATCGTACCGCTGCGCCGCGGCGCGCCGGTCGCCCTTCCGCTCCGCGATTGCGCCCAAGTGCAAGTAGACCCGCGAGACGTGTCCGCCCAGCCAACTGGTGGGCGGAACGAAGGAGCCCAGAATCGCCGCGGCGCTGTCCGCCAGACCGGCGCCCAGCAGACTCTCGGCGAGTGCGTAGCGGAAATGCGGCTCCGGGGTGTCGTCGCCCTGATTCTCGGTGTGGATGGTATACAGCTTGTAGGCCCGATCGAGGTGGGACCGGGCGGCCACGGTGTCCCCGCTCCGCGCCAGCAGGCGGCTCTCGATGGCCTCGGCGATGGCCTCGCCCCACTCCCGTGGCGATCCCGATTTGGGATAAGTCATCGCCGCGTCCCGCCAGCGCCGGGCCCGCGCGGTGTCCCCACGGCTCGCGTGCCAGGCCCCCAGGAGATGCGCGACGATCCACATCGGCCGGCGCTCCTGCCAGGCCAGCGCCGAGTCGACCGGATACGCCCGGTCGAGCTCGGCCACCGCGCGGGCGGTAACCGCCGAATCCTCGAACCCCCAGAGGGCATTCCCGAGGATGCTGCGCAACGCCGCTTCCCGGGTGCCCGGCACCGCCGCCACGGCCGGGCTGGCGGAGAGCGAGTCCGCTTCCCGAATCCGGCCGGCGGCGATCAGCAGGAACACCTCTCCCCGCACCGCGGCGTCCTGTGCGGGGCCGGGGCCCGCACTGCTCCGCACCGCCCGCACCAGCGCGAGCCCCCGGTCGGGGCGGTAGGCGCGCAGCCGCCGAAACACGCTGGCCCAGATGAGCACGGGCTCGCGCACCAGGCCGGGGAGCCTCGTGGCGAAATCCTGATCGGTGGTGAGCAACGCGTCCAGGCCGTGCAGGGCCCCCCGGAGGAGCGGGCTGCCCGCGGTATCGGCCCTGCGGAGCCGGCCGAGCTGCGCCTCGGCATCGCGCTGGTCGAGCAGTGCGACCGATACCTGCGCCCGCCGGAAGAGGGCGGGAATATTGGTGGAATCGAGCCGCAGGAAGTGCTCGCAGACGTCGACGATCTGGGGCAGCCGCACGCCGTACTCCCAGCCGTACGCCATGTGGTTGTAGGCTAGCGAATTCCACGCATCCACGTTGGTGCTGTCGGCATCCAAGACGCGGCCCAGCAGTGCGGCGGCACGCGGTCCGTCGGTTTCGATCTGGGCGAGTGCGGCGTCGAGGTGGAGCCGGTACCGCTCGCTCATCGAATCGCCGTGGAGCCGGGCGCGTTCCAGCAGCTCCCGCAGCTCGAAGTACGGCTGGCCGCGGAGGAACTGCACCCAACTGCGAATCCCGGCGGCTTCGAGCAGGGCCAGCGCGAAGCTGGTATCGGCGGTGATGGCGCGGGTAATGGCGGCATCGGCGCTGTCGGGGAGCCCGCGCCGCATCGCCTCCCGCGCCGCCAGAAAGGACTTCATCGCCTCGGGGGAGCCGGTGAGATACCGCTCCACCTCCGGGACCCCGGCCTGGTTCCGATCGGGGTACACCCGGCGGATCACCTCCACCGCGGCCCGCTGGGCCAGCTGCGCGCTGCTGTCGGAGCCGGCGCCCAGGCTGATCATGGCGATCGGCTGGGGAATCCCGACGCCGTAGATCTTGAGGGTGAGATTGAGCTGGCCCCCGACGGCATCCAGCGCGCCGAGCACGTAGCGCGAGGCGCCGGCGCGCCGCGCCAGGCGGCCGGCCTCCTCGGGGTCGGGGCTTCGGGGGGGCGAGTTGCTGGCCGCGCGGAGCGGGCGCCAGAGCGACCAGGGATCGCTGACCCGCACCCCCGGCGTGCCGTCCAGCAGCGTCGCGAGCAGGTCGGGGAGCGTCTCGGACCAGTGGGCCGCGCTCTCGGTGGCGCGGAAGGGCATCACGGCGATGCCGAGGCGGCGGTCACTCGGGGCGGGGCGGGGCCGGAGAATGATCAGCACGGTCGCGGCGGCGACCACCGCCAGCCCCGCGAGGATTACCCCGCGGGGAAACCTCCGCTGCGCCGTCGCTCGCGGCGGGCCGCTGATTCCTTCGAGTGTGGTCAGAAACGCCGGGATATCGGCAAAGCGATCGGCCGGCGCGGGCGCGAGCGCGCGCCGGATCGAGCCGTCCATCGCCGCCGAGACGCTCCGCCGGATCGGAACTAGGGAACGGACCTCGCCGCTCAGTTGTCGCGCCAGAATCGCCTGCGGCGTGCGGCCGGAGAATGGGGTCTCGCCGCCCAGCATCTCATAGAGCACCGTCGCCAGAGCGTACTGATCGCTGCGGGCGTCGAGGTGCGCGTCCCCCGCGGCCTGCTCGGGACTCATGTAGGCCGGCGTTCCGATGACCATCCCGGTCGAGGTGATCCGCGCCGTCGACTCGGCGTCGGTGGGGCGGGCCACGCCGAAATCGGCGAGCAGCGCGTCGCTCCCCTGCAGGAGGATGTTCTCCGGCTTGACGTCGCGGTGGATGACCCCGTGGCCGTGGGCATGGGCCAGGGCGGCGCCGATCTGACGGGTGATCCGGAGCGCGTCGTCCATCGGGAGCTGGCCCTCGCGGGTCAGCCGTTCCCGCAGGGACTCGCCCTCGATGTACGGCATGACGTAGTAGGGCGCGGCGGGACCGGACGGGTCCAGGGAGGCGGTGCCCGAGTCGAAGATCGGAAGAATGTGGGGATGGACCAGCGCGGCGGCGAGCTCGATTTCCCGGGCAAAGCGGTCGGCGCCGAGGGCGCGCAGCAACTCCGGGCTCAGCAGCTTGATGGCCACCCGGCGGTGGTGCCGGAGGTCGGTCCCCAGATAGACCGTGGCCATGCCGCCGCGCCCGAGCTCGCGCTCGATGGCGTAGCGGCCCTCGAGTGCCGCGCGGAGCGGGTCCAGCGGGTCGGTCACGGACGCCCTCCGGCCGATTTCAACTGAGCGGCTAATCTACTTCGGTTCCGCACTTCAGGGGCGATGGATACGACTCAGTCGCGGACCTCCATCGCTCGCTGCCGCCGGCGGTCCACCACCAGCCGCAGCACATCGGGCCGGGCGTAGTGTCCACTGGGGTCGAAGTTCTGGCGCTCCTCGAAGACCCGGTCGAGGGCAATCTCGGCCACCCGGACGGTCTCCTCGCCGACCATCGGTTCCAGAATCCACTCGCCGTCGGGCCCCGCGAGGCAGGAGCCGCCATCGAGGAGGGTGGCTCCGGGACCCCCTGCGAACCGGGCGCGCTGCGGGACATCGGCGGGGATGTCGCTCTCCCTGAGAAGGCCCGACACCGAGAGGACGTAGCTCCGCGACTCCCGCGCGATGAACCGGGTGATGTCGCGGGTGCTGCCGGCCCCGCCCGGCCAGAGCGCGACGTGCAGGTTTTCCCCGGCGGCATAGAGCGCGGCGCGGGCCAGCGGCATCCAGTTCTCCCAGCAGAGCAGGGCGCCGACGGTGAACTCCCCGACCCGGTGGGTCACCAAGCCCTCGCCGTCGCCGGTACCCCAGGAGAGCCGTTCCTCGTAAGTGGGCATCAGCTTGCGATGCACCGAGAGGACCGCGCCGTCGGCGTCCAGGAACACCCTGGAGCAATAGATGCTGTGGCCGCCGCGGTCGAGCGGCCGCTCCGCGACGCCCAGCATGACCGCAATCTTCCCGCGGCGGGCCGCCTCCCGGACCGGGTTGAGATGGCCCTCCTCGAGGGTCACCGCCTGGTCGAGGTACCTGGCGTGGAGCGCCTTCTGGTCCGGCGCGTTGAACCGGGCCCCGTCGGTCCTGCAGATCCACAGCGGATAGCCGGGTACCAGCGTCTCCCCGAACGCGACCAGCGCGGCACCCTGGGCGGAGGCATCTTCCACCGCCCGGATCACCTTGGTGAGGGTGGCCGCCCGATCGAGTAGAACAGGGGCGAGTTGCGCCGCGGCGATTCGCATGGAGCTTTCTTCCGGTAGCTGATTGCCGACTTCCCGCACCACGGTAGTGGAGAACCCTATGCCCGGCAACCCGCTCTCCGACGCGGAGTACCTCCGCCACGACGCCAGCGGCCTCGCGGACCTGGTGCGGCGGCGCGAGGTGACGCCCGCCGAACTGGTGGAGACCGCGCTGGGCCGCATCGACCGGATCAACCCGCGGGTCAACGCGGTGATTCACCGCATGGACGGCTCGGCGCGCACCACGGCGGCCGGGCCACTCCCCGACGGCCCGTTCCGGGGGGTGCCCCTGCTGCTCAAGGATCTGGTCTCCACCGTCGCCGGCGAGCCCTACCGCGCGGGGAGCCGCTATCTCGAGGGCTACGTCGCGCCGCACGACAGCGAGCTGGTGCGCCGCTACCGGCAGGCCGGCTTCATTCTCCTCGGCAAGACCAACACACCGGAATTCGGGCTCACCCCGTTCACCGAGCCGGTGCGATTCGGGCCCTCGCGGAATCCCTGGGATCCGGGCCGCACGACCGGGGGGTCGAGCGGCGGATCCGCCGCGGCGGTGTCGGCCGGGATGGTGCCCGCGGCGGGCGGTGGCGACGGCGGCGGCTCGATCCGGATTCCGGCTTCCTGCTGCGGTCTCTTCGGGATGAAGCCCACCCGCGGCCGGGTGCCGACCGGTCCGGATTTCGGGGAAATCTGGCATGGCGCGGTGGTGGAGCACGTGGTAACCCGCTCGGTCCGGGACAGCGCTGCGATCCTCGACGCCACCGCCGGGCCCGATGCCGGCGCGCCATACTACGCCCCCGAGGCCGCCCGTCCCTTCCTCGAGGAAGTGAGCCGGGATCCGGGGACGCTCCGCATCGCGTTCACCGACCGGCCCTGGCTGGGCCGGACGGTCCACGCCGACTGCACCGCGGCGCTCCACGACGCGGCCCGGCTGCTCGAGTCGCTCGGCCATCACGTCGAGGAGGCGAGCCCCGAGCTTGACGGCGGGGCCTTCGCCCGCGCCTTCATTACCCTGATCTGCGCCGAGCTCCGGGGCGATCTGGACGACGCGGCGGCGCTGCTCGGCCGCTCGGCGAAGCGCGGGGACCTCGAGCCGGCCACCTGGGCGCTGGCGCTGCTGGGCCGCGCCGTTTCAGCCGGGGAGTATTCCCAGGCCCTCCGGGTCCTCGATCGGATCGCCCGGGGGGTCGGGCCGTTCTTCGACCGGTACGACGTCCTGGTCACTCCGACGATGAGCATCCCGCCGTTCGTGATCGGCGCCCTGCAGCCGACGCCGAAGGAGCGGTTTCTCCTCGGGGTCCTGGGCGCCCTCGGGTCGGGCCGGCTGCTCCGGATGGCGGGGGTGCTGGAGCAGACGGCTGACAAGGTCTTCGACTTCATTCCCTGGACTCCGGTGATCAACGTGACCGGGCAGCCGGCGATGTCGCTGCCGCTCTGCTGGAACCGTAGCGGCCTTCCGATCGGGGTCCACTTCGTGGGCCGCTACGGGGACGAGAGCACGCTCTACCGCCTGGCGGGACAGCTGGAGCGGGCACGGCCCTGGCTGATGCGGCTCCCGGCGCTCGCGACCGAGCCGTGAAGGGGCCGCGAAGGGCCGCGAGGGCGCGCGGGAGGGCCTCCGACGGTGGAAGGCGATCCCGGTTCCGTCTCATCCGACGATCGCCGCCCCTGGTGGCGGGGAAGCGGCTTCGGGCCGGCCCGGCTCGCGAGGATCTCGAGCCGATCGAGATGGCTAGCCGGGACGAGATCGCGGCACTCCAGGTCAAGCGGCTCAAGGCCACCCTCTCCCGGGTGTATCGTGAAGTGCCGCACTACCGCCGGAAATTCGACGCGGCCGGGGTGCACCCGTCGGAGTTCCGGCGGTTCGAGGACCTCGCGAAATTCCCCTTCACCACCAAGGCGGACTTCCGGGAGACTTACCCCTTCGGCCTGCTGGCGGTGCCGCGGGAGCGGGTGCTACGGCTGCACGCGTCCTCGGGCACCACCGGGAAGCCCACCGTGGTGGCGTACACCCGGGGCGATCTCGACCGCTGGGCCGGACTGGTGGCCCGCTCCATCAAAGCCGCCGGTGGCCGCCCGGGTGATCTGGTCCAGGTGGCCTACGGCTACGGACTCTTCACCGGCGGGCTGGGCGCCCACTACGGCGCCGAGCGACTGGGCTGCACGGTGATCCCGATCTCGGGGGGCCAGACTGAACGCCAGGTGCAGCTGCTCCGGGACTTCGGACCGCAGATCCTGATGTGCACCCCTTCGTACGCGCTGGTGATCGCGGACGAGTGCGTGCGCATGGGGGTGGATCCGCGGAGTCTTCCGCTCCTGGTCGGAATTCACGGGGCGGAACCGTGGACCGCCGCGATGCGTGCCGAGATCGAGGAGCGCTTCGCGATGGACGCGCTCGACATCTACGGCCTTTCCGAGGTGCTGGGGCCCGGGGTGGCGCAGGAATGCATCGAGACCAAGGACGGGCCGGTGATCTGGGAGGATCATTTCTATCCCGAGGTCGTAGATCCGGAAACCGGCGCGCCGCTCCCCGACGGCAGCACCGGGGAGCTGGTCTTCACGTCGCTCACCAAGGAAGCACTCCCCGTCGTACGGTATCGGACCCGGGACCTGACGGCCCTTCTCCCGGGCACCGCGCGCGCGATGCGCCGCATGGCGCGGATCACCGGGCGCAGCGACGATATGCTGATCGTGCGCGGGGTGAACGTCTTCCCCAGCCAGATCGAGGAGCTGCTCCTGGGAGCCGGCGCATTCGGACCGCACTACCAGCTCGAGGTACGCCGGGTGGGGCGGCTCGATCAGCTCGACATCGTGGTGGAGCTCCGCGACGAGCGCGCCCGGGGGGTCGAGCAGGCCGCGGCCCGGCTGCTGGAGCGGATCAAGGGGCTGATCGGGGTAACCGCGCGACTTCGGGTGGTGGACCCGGGGACGGTGCCCCGCTCGGCGGGGAAGGCGAAGCGGGTGGTGGATCTGCGGGACATTCCGTAAGACCGAAGGGGCCGGACGTGACGTCCGGCCCCTCCGATGATCCCTGCGGCCCTCCGTCCAGCTACTTGAGGTGCTTGTTCACCAGTTTGGTCATTTCGAACATGTTCACCGTGCCACGGCCGCCGAAGACCACCTTGAGCGCGGCGTCCGCGTTGATGTTGCGGCGGTTCTTCTTGTCCTGGAGGCCCTTCCGCTTGATGTAGTGCCACAGCTTCTTGGTGACTTCGGTACGGGGAATGGCCTTGGTGCCGACGACCGCGGAGAGCGCGGCACTGGGCGTCATCGGCTTCATGAACGCCGCACTGGGCTTCCGCTTCTTGGCGGCCTTCTTCTTCGCGGGCCTCTTGGCGGCCTTCTTCTTCTTCGCCATCGGTGAGTCTCCTCTCGAGGGTCCAAGCGTGGACTGCGGGGCGGTACGAAGAACTGCCGGTAGGAAAAATTAAGCATCTTCTCCCTGGACACAATAGGGAAAATCGACTTTTTCCCTCGGAGAGCACCCCATGAGACCCTTTTGGCCCTTCGGAATCGCCCTCATTGCCTTCCCGGTGGCCCGGCTTGCCGCCCAGGAACGACCGGTTCTCCCCGGGGAAATCCTCCGGGCCGAGGATCGCCGCCCCCTCGGGGGGCCGGAGCTCGAGCTGCTCCTCCGGGGACTCACCAGCCGGGAGGCCCCGGTGCGTGAGCGCGCGGCGCGCGCGGTGGGGCGGATGGAGCGCCCGGCCCTTGCGGAGCGGCTGATGCCCCTCCTGGCGGATCCGAGTACCGACGTACGCGCCGCCGGGGCAGAAGCGCTGGCGCAGGCGGCGCAAGGGTTCCGGGGGGATACCTCGCTGGCGCGGCGCGGTGCCGGATGGCCCGCCATCGCGCGCGCCCTGGGGGAGCGCTCCGCCACCGAGGGAAACCCTCGTGTCCTCGGAATGCTGGCGCTTTCCCTGGGAAGGCTCCCGTACATCGCCCCCGAGGAGGTCCGCATCGCCGCCGAGCGGCTGGTGTCGCTCTCCCGCCGGGTGTCGGACGCGGAGGGCCCGCTCCTCGACGTGAGCCGGGGAATGGAAACCCTGGTCCGTGCCACCGCACGGCGCTCGCCTCCCGAAACCGCGCTGCTTGCCCGCCTGGGGGAGCTGGCCCGCCGGGAGACTGGCGATCCCCGGGTGCGCCGGCGCGCGCTCGCCGCCCTCCTCGGGGTCCGCGCGGTCGACTCCGCCACCCGGGAATCGGCCTCGCGCTCGCCCGACATGGAGAGCCGCCGCCTGGCCGCGCTGGCGGGAGCCCGGCTCACCGACGACGCGATTCCTTCGGTGCGGCTGGAGGCGCTCCGGGTCCTGGCCCGCGCCGGAGGCGCGGCCGCCTGCGAGCACTTGCGCCGCGCGGCGGACGATCCCGCCCCCGCGGTGGCGCTCACCGGCATTGATCTCCTGGGGACCGCCTGCGCCGGGGACAGCGTCGCGGTGCGGCTCCTCGAAGAGCTGAGCGGTGCGCCGGGCGGGAACTGGCATCGGCGGGCGCATGCCACAGTGAGTCTGGCTGGGGCGGCGCCCGCGCGCGCCGGACCCGCGGTGGCAGCGGCCGCGGAGGCCCTGACCTGGCAGGCCCGCATGTACGCTGCGCGCGCCGCCGCGCTCCGGCGGGACACCGTGACGCTCCGGCGGCTGGCCCGAGACAGCGCCCCCAATGTGGCCGAAGCGGCGATTGCCGGGCTCAAGGACCTGGCGGGACACTCGGCGGATGCTCTTTACCTCGCCGCCCTTGCGGTCCCCGATTACCAGCTGGTCCTCACGGCGGCGGGTGCGCTCGGCGGGAGTCCCGACCGGGGGGCAGCGGCCCCCGCGCTCCTGGCCGCGCTGGATCGGATCACCACCGAGCGGCGTGAGACGTCACGCGATCCCCGGGTCGCCCTGTTGACCCGGCTCCACCAGTTGGGCGATTCGGCGCTCGGCTCCAGGCTCCGCGGGTACCTCCGCGATTTCGATCCGGTGGTGGCGGAGTCGGCCGCGGCGATGCTGTCCGAATGGAGCGGGAGCCCAGTGCGCCCCCAGCCCCGGCGGCTCGAGCCGGCGCCGGTGTCGCTCGCGGAAGCTGATTCGCTGCGCGGCAAGCTGCTCCGGTTCACCATGGCCTCGGGCCGGTCCTTCGACGTCGAGCTCCTGGTGGACCAGGCGCCGGTGACGGTGGCGCGGATCGCGGCGCTGGCGCGGCGGGGGTACTACGACGGGCGGACGGTGCACCGGGTGGTGCCCAATTTCGTCATCCAGGGCGGCAGCCCGGGCGCCAACGAGTACGCCGGCGACTCGCTCTTCATTCGCGACGAGCTCGGCGCGCTCTCCCACGAGCGCGGGACGCTGGGGGTGTCCACCCGGGGCCGGGACACCGGGGACGGCCAGTTCTTCGTGAACCTGGTGGACAACCTGCGGCTCGACTACGAATACACGGTGTGGGGGCGGGTGGTGTCGGGGATGGAGGTGGTGGACGTCATTGAGGAGGGAGACACCATCCACCGGGTGCGGATTCGGGCGCGTTGACCCGCTTCCGGCCCGGAAGTACGTTGCACGTGATTCACGTGATCCAGGAGGGATCCATGCGCATGCTTCGATTCACCTCGCTCGCCCTCGCGGGCATCGTGGCGGCGGTCCTCGTGACCCCCGCACCGGCCGCCGCCCAGGGGGACAATCCCAAGATCGAGATCAAGCCCGTCAAGAAGGTGAAGCGGGACAAATACATCATCACCGCGGACGAGATCGCCGAGCACCCCGACCTCACGAACGGGTACGACGCCGTCAAGGTCCTGCGGAACCAGTGGCTCCGGGTAACCCGCGGAACCGGCGGTGCGCTGGGGTCGGGTGATTTCACCGCCAAGAGCCACGACCAGCCGACCGGCTGCAAGAAGACCGATCCAGCCTGCACCCCCTCGTCAGCGGGCGGCGGCGGCGGGGCCCCGGTACCCCACGAGAGCGGGAGCCCCTACGCCGAATCCGGGGCCTCGATGGACACGCCGGGACAGGCGGGCCCGGTGCTCTACATCGACGAGATCAAACAGGAGAAGATGGATCAGCTCAAGAACCTCCGCCCCGCGGAGATCTTCGAGATGCGCTTCCTGACCGGCAACCAGGCGGTGGGCCGCTATGGCGCGGGGCACGAGAGCGGGGCCATCCTGGTCAAGACGCTGAAATTCGGGAAGGGATGAGCCTTCCCGGAACGATTTCCGCTCGACCGCGCGCCGGCCTCGTGGCCGGCGCGCTCGCGCTTGGAGGGGCGCTCTTCCCGCTCTCGATGGGCGCGCAGGCGGCGGCACCCGCGGACACCGGGGCCCTCATGGCCACGGTGCGGGTGCTGGCCGCCGATTCGATGGAGGGCCGCCTCGCGGGATCGGCCAGCGGGGCGCGGGCCCGGCGCTATCTCCTGCTTCGGCTCACGGCTCTGGGCTTTTCTCCCCTCGGGGCCGGCTTCGAACACCCGTTTCCGCTTCCCAAGGGTCAGGGAACCGGGGTGAATCTCCTTGCGGTGATCCGGGGCACCCGGGTTCCCGAGCGGTACATCGTCCTGTCGGCGCACTACGACCACGTGGGGATTCGCAACGGGCAGATCTACAATGGCGCCGACGACAACGCGTCGGGAACCGCCGCGGTGCTGGCGATCGCGCAGGCGCTACGCCTCCGCCCGCTCCAGCATTCGGTGATCGTGGCGCTCTTCGACGCGGAGGAGGAGGGGGAGCTGGGGTCCCGCGCGTTCATGGCCGCCCCCCCAGTCCCTAAGGAAGCGATCGCCCTGGATGTGAACCTGGACATGGTGGGCCACAGCGAGAAGGGCGAGCTCTATGCCGCGGGCACCGCACTCTACCCGGCGCTCCGCCCCCCGCTCGATTCGCTGCGGGCCAGCGCGCCGATCCGGCTGCTCTTCGGTCATGATCGAAGGGGTGTGCCGGGCCAACCGGATTGGACCGGGGAGTCGGATCAGCTGGCGTTTCACCGGGCGGGAATTCCGTTCGTGTATTTCGGCGTGGAAGACCACCAGGACTACCACCAGCCCACCGACGATCCCGGGACTCTCACGCCGGTGTTCTTCGGTGGGGCGGTCGGTACGATTCTGGAGGCGGTGCGGCGGCTGGATCGGGTCACTGCTTGATGAGCAGAAACGTCGCGGTAATCGCCACCGCTCCGTTCTGGCTGCATTCCGTTTCCCCCTTGAGCCCGCCCCCTTCATACTTGGCCAGCGTCCGGCATTCCAGACCCATGACATCCTGTACCCACGAGAGGGTGTTGCCCTCCACCTTGAACTCCCGCACCTCTTCGGCGGCGATCGGCTGGTCGGAGACCACCTCGAGCGTCACTCTCCACGCGGTGTCCGGCTTCGCGATGACCAGCCGGATGCTTCCCGGGGGGGCGCCCTCCGACTGATACGGGCCGACCCAGGTTCCCACGAAGGATTGGGAGGCTGCTCCCCCCCGCGGTTCCGGGCTGGGGACCTGCGCCGCCAGGTGGCCCGGGCCCAGGGTCACCAGCGCGATCGTGAATGCCGCGATACGGATCATGGGTGCTTCCCTGGTGAGAGTCTCCGAGTCTGACGCGCCGACCGCACGCCCGGTTTCACTGAAAGCTACAACCGTCTCAGCCGGACCTGCTCGACATGGTGGTCGGCGCCCTTCTCGAGAATGAGGTGAGCCCGCTCCCGGGTGGGCAGGATGTTCTCGCGCAAGTTGGCGCCGTTGATCTCGTCCCACACCCGGCTCGCGAACCGAGTGGCCTCCTCCTCGGAGAGATGGGCATACTGGCGGAAGTACGACTTGGGATCCCGAAACGCGGTTTCCCGAAGCCGCCCGAAGCGCTCCATGAACCATCGCTTGATGTCGACTTCCTCGGCATCCACGTAGATCGAAAAATCGAAGTAGTCCGAGACGAACAGGCGCGGTTCTCCGTCCGGCGGCCGTTCACCGCCCTCGAGCACGTTGAGGCCCTCGAGGATGAGGATATCCGGCTGCCGGATCACCTGCGCCTCGTCGGGGACGATATCGTAGACCAGGTGCGAATAGACCGGAGCGCTTACCTCGGCCGCCCCCGCCTTGAGGTCGGCCACGAACCGTAGCAGCCGCCGGACGTCGTAGCTCTCCGGAAATCCCTTGCGGGCCATGAGCCCGCGCGCCTCGAGGACCCGGTTCGGGAGCAGAAAGCCGTCGGTGGTAACGAGGTCGACGCGGGGGTGATCGGGCCACCGGGCGAGCAGTGCCCGGAGGACCCGCGCCGTGGTGCTCTTGCCGACCGCCACGCTCCCCGCGATGCCCAGGATGTAGGGATTCCGCGCGACGGTCTTTCCGAGGAACCGGTCGGTCACCCGCTCCAACTCCCGGGTGGCCCCCACGTGCAGATTGAGCAGCCGGGAAAGGGGCAGATACGCCTCGACCACCTCCTGCAGCGAGAGCTGCTCGTTGAGCCCCTGCAATTCGGCCAGATCCGCTTCCGAGAGGGTAAGCGGCGTCGTGGCCCGGAGCCGGGCCCACTCGGTGCGGTTGAAGCTGGTGTAGGCCGACAGCGGCATGCGGTGGAAGCTAAATACCGGCAGTATGTTCCGCTGACCCCCCGCCGGGATATCCAGCCGATGCCGTTCGATTATCGAGAGCGACTCTCCAGCTTCATGTCGCAGCATGTCTACCCCGCCGAGTCCGTCTGGGAGGCCCAGCTGGAGCAGGATCGCTGGCGCCCGCCGCCGGTGATGGAGGAGCTCAAGCGGATTGCCCGCGGGCTGGGGCTCTGGAATCTCTTCCTCCCGGACTCCGAATATGGCGCGGGCCTCTCGACGGCGGAATACGCTCCGCTCTGCGAAATCATGGGGCGCTCGCTCCTCGCGCCGGAGGCATGCAACTGCTCGGAGCCCGACACCGGCAACATGGAGGTGCTGGTG
>JBGPVQ010000014.1:0-16791 GCA_041491785.1 Gemmatimonadota bacterium
ACCCGCGCCGGAAACTCTCGGGTGTACGCATCGGTGTAGTAGCGGCGGGTAGTCATCAGTGCGCCCTGAGGGGCTCGAACCCCCAACCCTCAGATCCGAAGTCTGATGCTCTATCCAATTGAGCTAAGGGCGCCGGATCGGGTGAGAACAGAACGTAGGCCCGGTCCCGCGCCGACGCCAGGGCTCGCGCGTTATTCTTGACGCATGCAGCACTCCCCGTTTCCGCCGCTACCCTGCTACCCCTGCCCGCACCACTCGGCGTGCTGCGCCCACGGGACCACCCTCTCCGACGAGGAAGGCGCCGCGATCATCGAGCAGCACGGGAGGGATACGGTGTACCGCGACCGCCGGGGTGATTGGCGGACGCGGGTGGTGAAGGGGCGCTGCGTGTTCCTCTTCAATAACACCTGCTCGATCTACGCGCAGCCATACTATCCCGCGGTCTGCCGCGGCTTTCCCTGGATCGATGCGGAAACCGGTGGGCCGTACGAGTTCGATCGGGGAATCTGCCCGGAGTTTAAGAAGCATCCCGGGCTTTGGCAGATCAACGCGTATGAACGTCGGAAGACCTGAATCACTCAGAAGATCCAGCCCAGCCGTGCCTTGTACACCGTCTGGTTGCCTGCCCCGGTCGCAGCGAGGCCGACGCCCAGGTTGAGCACCACGGCGTCGCTGAAGTTGATGTCGCCGCCGCCGAAGATCTGGTGCACCTGTTCGGCCGCGGGAAGGAAATCCTTTACCGGTCCGAAGGCGCCATAGTACTCGACACTCAGGTCGAGCTTCGGACTCACCGTCACACCGAGCCGGCCTCCCGGCTCGAACTCCCATCCCGCACTGGAGCCCGGGCCCCGAAGCGAACGGCCGAGCACCGGATTGACGTCGATCGCCACGCGCCCGAATTGCCGTTCGAGGATCGGCCGGAACTCGAGGGTGATGTCCTCGTCCTCGTACCGCTGGCACGGAAAACCGACCTCAGCGCTCAGGCTCACCTTGACCGGCAGCCACTTCTCGGGAAGGCTCACCCGGGGCCGGAGCCGCCACCCGACAAAGTCGACGCTGTGGCCGGCGCGTCGAGCAAAGAGGGCGTAGCCCGCCATCTCGAAGTGCTGGGTGATGCCGCGGGTGAATTCCAACGCCAAGTGGAGTTGCCCCTGGGTCGGTGCGACCGGCCCCTCGAAGACCTTGGTACCGCTCCCCGTGTAGTTCAGGTGGGTCTCGAGATCCCACTTCCCCTTGGGCACCGTGGCGTATTCGTAGACCTGGATCTCGAAGGGGTCCTGCGCGTAGGCTCGGGCGGTCAGGCACAGCGCAGCGACCGCGAAGACGAAGGAGGACCGGTGATCCACGCTGGCACTCGGAGATGAGGGACTGATGGGGATTACGCCGGGCACTGGCGGGGCGTTGAGCGGTGTCACTCGCGGATCGGCACCGGTCCCCGCCAGATAAAGATCACCCCGAAGGCGATCACGGCGGCCGCGATGCCGAACCACTGGATCGCATA
This sequence comes from Gemmatimonadota bacterium, assembly GCA_041491785.1. Lineage (GTDB taxonomy): Bacteria > Gemmatimonadota > Gemmatimonadetes > Gemmatimonadales > GWC2-71-9 > JABFSM01. Next base: position 1,502 of record JBGPVQ010000014.1, read on the forward strand.
CATGAGGTGGGGCCCCTCGTCCATCGGAGGCGGCTCGGCCCGGAAGGGGTACACCCGGCCGCGAACGGTATGGGTATCGCCGTCGGAAGAATCGGGCTCCGCAAGCAGATACACCGCGGCAATCGGGTAGGGGAGGCGTGCGGCCATACCTCGGAGGTCGAGGGCGCGCCAGGTTTCGTAGCCGGCATGAAGCAGCGGGGCGCCATCGCCCCGGTCCGGGGTGGGCAGGAGGATGCCGGAAAACCGGCGCCGCCCGGCCTCCGACCAGGTTGCGGCTCCGGGGTCGACGGCGTCCAGCGAGGGCAGGTAGCCGCGGTTCACCAGCACCGCCGTGTCGGTTCCCGGAAGGCGGAGCGGGGTCACCACGAGGAGCGCCGGCACGCCACGCACCAAACGATTTCGCAGGAGGAACTCCCGTCCCTCGTCGAGGGTGCCGGAGAGGGTCGCGCGTCGATAGGGAACCAGGTGCGGAGCCGCGATCGAGTCGCCGATGAGGGGCGCCAGGTCCCTGCCCGCGAGCGCTTGGCGGTTGGCGGCCCGACGGGCGGTCAGGCGGCGAATCTGCCAGACCCCCAATCCGGAGCAGAGCAGCCCCATGGCCAGGGTCAGGCTGAAAAGGACGATGCGACGCACCAGACCATCCTGCTGTCTGCTTCCGCGGACACCGGGGCGCGGGGTGCGTTACCAGTGGCGCACGGTTAAGTAGTTCCGAGGCAAGAAGATAGTTCCTGGGCCGCCGTGCGGCCCACCCCTTGCTCAGGGAGCCGTCATCGTCCGTCCTGGGGACGGCGAGAATTCGATCCCGCCATCCGTGAGGGTGCGCATGCGCAACACGACGAGGCTTTTCTCGGCTTTCGCGGCTGTCCTCTTCCTGGTTCCCATCTCTGACCTGCTGGCGCAGCGGCGGCGCGGGTTGGTGGATGTGTCTCCGGAGAGCGAACGCCATGGCGCGTGGCTTTCGTTTTATCTAGGGGCCGGGAGCGAGAACTACCGGTACAGCAATGTGCCGGGCGGCTACAATCGCGACGACAACGTCCAACCGTCCTTCGCGATCTCCGCTGGAGGCACGGTGAATCCGCACCTGCGCCTGGGCGGCGAAATCAACGGATGGGTCTACTCCCACAACGACAACTCGACGGGTTTTCACGTAACCGACTACCTGGTCGGCGGTCTGCTGACGGGACAGGTGTTCCCGGCTCGTCAATTAGGGCTCTTCCTCAAGGGAGGCTTGGGGATCAGTCGGAGCGGCGAAGATATTTCCGGAGGCATTGGAGTAGGGGAAACCGGCTTCGCCTATCTGTATGGGGCGGGTTACGAGATCAAGCTGGCGCGCAATTTCTTCTTGACACCCGCGGTGAATCTCCTGTACCACCGCTCGAGACTCCGTCCGGAAGACGATCCCGATAATCTGGGCGCCCTGCACGAGCGGGTCATCACCCTCGGGGTCGGGCTGACGTTCCAGCCCGGAAGGTGAGGCGGAGACCGGTCCCCCCGACCGATCGCCGATTCTCCCCCGAAGCAAGCAGCCCTCCGATGCTCACGCATCGGAGGGCTGCTTGTCGATGGCTTCGGGCCAGCCGCTACCAGATCCCGCCGGCCTTTTCCACCCGGACCTTTCGGGTGTACTTCTGACCATTGATCTCGAGAACAATGAGGTAGTCGCCCGGCTCGACCTGCGCCGTGCCTCCACCGCCGAACCCGCCACCGCCCCCACCCCCGCCGCCTCCGCCGGTCAGTGCCTGGATCGCCTGGAATCCGCCCAACGCCTGAACCAGCTGGCCCAGGGGGGTATCGCCGCCAAAGGCGCCACCACCACCCCCGCCGCCACCACCCCCACCCGCCGCCCGCTGAACCGCGCCTTCGGCCGGGCGGGGCACGTACGCCGGGAGCCCCGGCGGTCCTGCCGCACCCGCTCCGAGTCCGCCGCCGCCGCCGAAGCCCGGCAGGCCTCCGCCGCCCATCAGCGTCGTCTTCACCGAGTCGAACCCGGCCTTGGTGCCGACGCCCGCGGCGATCAACGAATCGATGGTCTTGTCGATCCGCCGGACGGTCAGGATGCTATCCCGACGTTGGGCCGGAGAGAGTGCTGGCCGGACCGGAGCGCGGCCCTGGAACGGCCAGTACACCCGATTGAGGCCCGTCGCGGCGGATGCGGGCAGGGTCCGCAGCGTGTCGCCCAGGGCGTCCACGATCGAGACGCGGGCGCGCCCTCCCGGAGTACCGGCGGCCACCCGGTAGATAATCTCCGCGCCGTAGGGAGGCGAAAACGACTGGAAACGCATGTGCCCGCCCCCGCCACCTCCGCCACCGAGACCGTCGTCCGGGCCGGAGTTGAACTCGAATGCGGTCTTGGGCTGGAAGAGGTGCACCGAGGACGCCAACACCGCGTCGTTGAGCTGCTCGAGCGGGGCCACATCCACCACCCAGAATGACCGGCCATGGGTCGCGGCCATGAGCTCGCGGTCGCGCGGATGAATTTTGAGGTCATGGACCGGCACGGTAGGGAAGCCGGACATGAATCTCCGCCACGACGCGCCCTTGTCGGTGGAAACGTAGGCCGCCACTTCGCTGCCGAGGAACAACAGGTTGGGACTGTAGGGATCCTCGCGGATCACGTGTACGTAGTCGAGGCCGCCGCTCGGCAGGTTGTTCACAATGGACCGGAAAGTCTTCCCGTAGTCGTTCGTCGTGTAGACGTAGGGGGTAAAGTCGCCGTTCCGGTGATTGTCGAACGTGACGTAGAACGTGGCCGAGTCGGCGGAGGACGGCTCGATCCGGCTCACGTAGGTGCCCTTGGGCACGCCGGGGAACCGTCCGGTCAGGTTGTCCCAGCCGCCCCCGTCGTTACGGCTGGTCCAGACGTTGCCGTCGTCGGTCCCGGCGTAGAGCAGCCCGGGCCGGATCGGCGACTCCGCCAGCGAGACGATGGTGCCGTAGGTCTCCGCGCCGGTGGCGTCGACGGTGATCCCGCCGGTAGTGCGGGTACTGATCCGAATCTTCATGGTGTCGTTGGTCGAAAGATCCGGCGAAATCGGGAACATCGCGTCGCCCCGCTTGAGCGACTTCATCACCCGATTGGATCCGGCGTAGAACACCGACGGGTTGTGGGGCGAGAGGAAGAACGGGGTGTTCCAGTTCCACCGGAGCTGGAGATCGAGCGAGTCCCGGGTGGCCCGGCCCCGGAGCTCGGCAAGCCGCGCCTTCATCTCTTTGGTTTCGGGGACGGTGGTGTCTCCCCGGACCAGCAGGATGGAGTCCTGCCACCGGAGGTACTGCGCGCGCCAGGCGGGCTTGGCGAGCCCGGTCCGCTCGCCGATCGCGAGGTTGAGGCGTCCCATGTTTCCACCCTGCGATTCCGAATACACGATGTCGGGATCGCTGGCATCCTGGGCGGTGTGGAAGCCGTCCCCACCGCCGACATTGTACCAATGGGTGTTGGTGATCGCGCTCCGGCGCCGACTGGGGCCGCACCAGGACCCATTGTCCTGAAAGCCGCCGCAGATCCGGTAGGGCACGCCGTAGTCGAAGCTCACGTTGTATGGCTGGCCGATCGGGATCTGGTTGAGGTAGATCCAGCTACCGCCCCGATCCCAGGTCTGCCAGGCCCCGCCGTCGTTGCCCTCCACCATGTGATTGGGGTCGGCGGGGTCGATCCACTGGGCATGGGTGTCCACGTGGACGCCCTGGTCCCCGGCGCGGACGGTCTTGCCCCCGTCGGCAGTGAAGAGCCGGGGCGTCGAGGTGAAGTACACCCGCTCGGGATCCTTCGGATCGACTCGAACTTGCGAGTAGTAGAAGGGCCGGACGTTCTGCGGCGCCATCCTGGCCCAGGTCTGCCCTCCGTCATTCGAGCGATAGAGCCCGCTGCGCAATTCCTGCCGCTTGGCGTCCTTGGCCGGCTTGGGGTTCGGGGTCGTGTCCGCTTCGACCATGGTGTAGATGATCTGGGGATTGCTGGGCGCAAACGCGATGCCGATGCGGCCCTTCGTCGTCTCGGGGAACCCGTTTCCCTTGATCTCGACCCAGCTGTCACCGCCGTCGGCCGACTTCCAGAGCGCGCTTCCCGGTCCTCCGCTAGTGAGAAAATACGGTCCGCGGACGCGCTCCCAGCTCGAGGCGAGCAGTACGCTGGGGTTGGAGGGGTCCATCGCCACGTCGACAAAGCCGGCCTTGTCGCTGATGAACTTGATCAGCTTCCAGGTCTGGCCTCCGTCCGTGGTCTTGTAGAGGCCACGCTCTGGGTTGGCGTTCCAGATGGCGCCGAGGGCCGCCACGTACACAATGTCCGGATTGGTGGGATGCACCACGATGCGGCCGATGGCCTGGGTCTTTTCCAGGCCCATCGGCTTCCAGCTGTTGCCGCCGTCGGTGCTCTTGAACACCCCGCGGCCCGGAGAGAGCGAGTTTCGCGAATTCGGCTCCCCGGTGCCGATCCAGACCTGGTTGGTGTCCGACGGCGCGATGGCCAGCATGCCCATCGAGACGACGCCTTCATCTCCCCGCCCGCCGAAGACCAGGCGGAATGTGGTTCCCGCGTTGATGGTCTTCCACACGCCCCCGGTTGCGGCGGCGACAAAGAAGGTCCGGGAGGGACTGGGCAGCCCGGCAACGTCGCTGACCCGGCCACCCATGTTGGCCGGGCCGACGTTGCGCCAGCGGAGGCCGGCGATCAGGGTGGAATCCACATTGACGGTGGGGACTTGGGCAGGGAGGAGCGTGGGGGCCGCGAGGAGGCAGAGCAACGCGGCGTACGGGCTCCGCCCGGGACGGTGGAGGCTTGTCATGTGGTGCTCGACGGCTGGAGGTGGCGGGCGGCGGTTACCGACCGCGAAGAAGATACGCTGCCTCGGGCTGGAGCGTTGAGAAGGTGAATAAATTCGCCGGGCTGGCGTTGACCCTTAACTTCTTTCCCGCTATACTCTTGCCCGCGCCCTGGTGGTGAAACTGGTAGACACGCTATCTTGAGGGGGTAGTGCCGTAAGGCGTCGCGGTTCGAATCCGCGCCAGGGCATTCCGAACCACTTACGCCACTGTAGCTCAGGGGTAGAGCTCTCGATTCGTAATCGAGCGGTCGTCGGTTCAAATCCGACCAGTGGCTCTACCCACGGGCTCCGAACGACAAACGGGCCGGCGAAATCGCCGGCCCTTGGTCGTTTCGAGGCGCGGGATCGAGAACTACTGCTTGTCGTACACCGTCTTCCGGGTGGTCTCGCCGTTGGGGCCCTGGCTGGTTCGTACCACGGTCATGGTCTTCCCGTCGGCGCTGAGCGAGCGGACTTCCTTCGACGTGGTGGTCATGGCGCCGTTGGGGCCGTTGAACGTGCTGGTGCTTTCGATGACCAGCGAGGCGCCGTCCCACTTGACGGTGCTCTTCGACTCCCCGCCACGCATTCCGGGGTTGACGCTTTCCTTCCCGTCGAGATTGTAGGTCGAGGTCCGGGTGTTGTCGCCCATCTTGCTTTCGATGACCAACTGGGTCTCGGTCTGGGTGATGGTGGTGACGGCCGAAGCCATCATGCCGCCCATCCCGCCGCCGCCCCCCATCCCCCCACCCATGGGGTCGCTCTTCTCGGTGTTCACCTTCCAGCTCCCGGCGAAGCTGGTCTTCCCCTGCGCCGCCAAGGGGGAGAGCGCCACGCTGGCCAGGAGGGTGGCCACGGTCAAAATACGTACGGACATACGTTCTCCAGAGTGAGGGTGACTTCCGGACAATTACGCAGATCAAGGACGTCCCGTTGGGACTTGCCAGACACAGGACCATCCGGCCCCCTTCCGTACGGGTATAGCTTGCCGTATGTCTAGACCCAGGTGCCCGCCCCCGAGCGGGCCCATCAGCACCCTCTCCGATTGCAGCCGAGGTGTCCTTCGATGAAACCCAACGAGCTGCCCGGGGCCGTGCCCAAGGTCAACAGCCCGAGCGGATTCGGTCACACGGTCTACAGCCATACCGTCCGCCGGCTGGTGGACCGATTCACCTATCCGGCCGAGCAGCCCGTCATCACCCTGCTCATTTACTACACGCTCGTGGTGCTGATCGGAGCTGCCGCGGTCCGATTTGTTCCCGGCGCGGCCGAGATGATCTCCGGCAAGCGCCTCGCCGAGCTGGGACAGGCCAAGGGCCTGAGCGACGCAACTTCGACCCCGTGGTTCGTCTGGAACATCAGCCTCTCGATGGCGCTCTCGATGATCGGCGCCTTCGTGCTGATGCTGCCGAGCTCCTGGGTGTACATGGCCACCCGGCAGAAGAAGGGTTTCGACCAGCAAGTGGTCCAGACGTTCATCATTCTCTCGGTGGCGGTGGCCGGCGTGATCATTATTGCCCGAAACAGCGTGGCACTGGCGTTCAGCCTGGCCGGGGTGGTGGGCGCCGTGCGGTTCCGCAATACCTTGCCGGAGACCCGGGACAGCCTTTATGTGTTTCTTGCCATCGGGGTGGGCCTTGCGGCCGGGGTGGACGCGCTGACGGCCGCCCTGGTGCTCTCCGCCATATTCAATTTCATCGTCCTGGCGATGGAGCAGATGAACTACGGCACCTGCGCGTTGGGCAACGATCCGCGCCGGCTCCTGATCGGCGCGGCGCCGGCGGATCCGAAAAAGGGCAAGGACTTCAATGCAGTGCTGCTGGTCCGGACCACCGACGCAAACAAATCCCGGCCCGCGGTGGAGGCGGTCCTGGGCTCGGAGGTGCGGCGCTTTCAGCTTGCGGAGATCGAAGCGACGAACAAGGGGAAGGGCGTGCTGAAGTACCTGATCCGGATGGGCAAGCGGTCCGAGCCGACCATCCTCGAGGATGCGCTGATCGAGCGTTGCGCCCCCAGCGTGCGCGGCGCGCGGATTCACTGACCGGGAGACCGCATGCGAGCCTTACCGTTCCGTCCGAGCGCCGCGGCGCTCGCCGGCCTGCTGGCCCTCTGCCTGCCGGCCCCCGCGTCGGCACAGGTCTACGCCCCGGCGGAATCGGTGACGGTGATTCCCCGCGCAGAGTACCGGGCCGGCGGACTCCACCGGCTCTTCTTCGGCACCCACTATCGGCCGCTCTGGACCACCGCGATCCGGGTGCCGGTCCTCAACCTCGCAACGTTCGCCGGCGGGCTCAAACCCACCCAGCGGGGCGGGGGCCAGCAGACCAAGTCACTGCGCCTGCAGGGCGCCGATGGCCGGGAGTACCAGTTCCGCTCGGTCACCAAGGATCCCAGCGCCGTCCTTCCTCCGGAGCTCAAGGGGACCGTCGCCGCGCGGATCCTGCAGGACCAGATGAGCGCCGGCCATCCCGCCGGCCCGGTGGTGGTGCCCTTCCTCCTTGAACCCATCGGCGTGCTCCATACCAGGCCGATCCTGGTCCAGATGCCGGACGTTCCCGCCCTGGGCGAGTTCCGGAAGGATTTCGCCGGCCTGCTGGGCACCATCGAGGAACGGCCCGGCGAGCTGGCGGGGGGAGGAACCAGCGTTCCGGGCGCGAGCGAGATCGTCGGGTCCGACGACCTCTACAAGCAAGTCGACGACCATCCAGCGGTACCGGTGGACTCGCGCGCCTTTCTGCTGGCGCGCCTCACCGATGTCTTCCTGGGTGACTGGGACCGGCACCGCGATCAGTGGCGCTGGGCCAGGGTCGGCGGCGCCGGCGGGGAGCGGTGGCTGCCGATTCCCCGGGATCGCGACCAGGCCTTCGTGCGGTTCGACGGCATCCTCCCGGACTACGCCCGACGGACCGCCCCCCAGCTCCTCGAATTCGGCCCCAAGTACGGCAACATCACCGGCGCCACCTGGAACGGGCGCGATCTCGACCGGCGCTTCCTGTCCGGCCTGGAACGGCCGGTGTGGGATTCCGTCGGCGCCGTGCTCAAAGGCCGGCTCACCGATCAGGTCATCGCATACGCCGTCCGCCAGCTTCCCGCCGAGTATCGTTCGCTCGATGCCGCCCGCATGGAGCGCGCCCTGCGCGCTCGTCGCGATCACATCGACGGCATGGTCGAGAAGTACTACCGGCTGCTCGCGGAGGACGTCGACGTCTCCGGCAGTGACCGGAGCGATGATGCCGCGGTGGTCCGCAATGCCGACGGCACCATCACGGTAACGTTGGCGCATGCCGGAAACGAATTCTTCCGCCGCAGCTTCAAGCCGGGGGAAACCAAGGAGGTCCGGGTCTATCTCCACGGCGGCGACGATCGGCTCACCGTGAATGGAACCGGGACGAGCTCGCCCACCGTGCGGGTGATCGGCGGCGGAGGGGATGACCAGTTCACCGTTACCAGGGGCGGCGGAGTTCACCTCTACGACGACCGGGGAACCAACCGCGCGGAGGGCGCCGGCATCAACCGGAAGTCCTGGGAGTGGAAGGCCGACAGCACCAATCCCAGGGCGCTGCCCCCGCGCGATTGGGGAAGGCGGACCTATACCCGCCTGACCGGATCCTTCGGCACCGACGTCGGGGTGCTGCTCGACTACGGGGGCTACACCGATTTCTACCGATTCCGGCGGATCCCCTATGGCACCCGCCTAGACTACCGGTTCGAGTACGCCACCGGCAAGCAGGACTTCCGTTTCATCGACGCCCTCACCCACCAATTCGAAAACTCGAAGGGGTTCTGGCGCCTGGACGCGCTGGTGAGCGGGATCGAGACGCTGCGCTGGTACGGCCTGGGAAATGAGACTGCGCAGACCGGCTCGACCGATTTCTACAAGGTGAACCAGAGCGTGCTCGATCTGGGCCTCAGGATCGGCTCGCGATTCGGCCTGCGAAACTGGTTCACCATCGGCCCCGAGGTCCGCTGGTCGCAAACCGCGCTCGGGAAGAAGCCCAACAGCGCGCGATTCGTCGCAGTGGATCGGCCCTACGGTGTCGGCCGGTTTGCCATGACCGGGGTGGCGGCCGAAGTCCGCGTCGACGGCCGTGACCACCCGGGTTTTGCGACCAAGGGGGCGTACCTCTCGCTCAAGGCCAGCGGGTACCCCAAGGCATTGGACCTCACAGAAGCCATGGCCAGACTGGAGGCCGAGGGGTCGCTTGCACTGGCCCCGCAAGGCTCCTGGCGGCCGTCACTCCATCTGATGGCGGGCAGCATCAAGACCTTTGGCAGTGTCCCGTTCTCTCAAACTGCACGCCTTGGCGGAGTGCGCACGCTGCGCGGGTACCGCCCCGACCGGTTTGCCGGCGATGCCGCGGTCTACGGCTCGGCGGAGCTTCGAGTGCCGATCAGCAAGCTCTCGATTATTATTCCGGGGGAGCAGGGCATCTTCGCCTTCGGCGATGCCGGGCGAGTCTACGTCCGGGGAGTGCGTTCTGACAAAATCCACACCGCGGTCGGAGGTGGGATCTGGATGTCGTTCCTGAATCGGGACAACGTCCTCTTCGTCGGGATGGGAAAACCGACCCAGGACAAGGAGGGCTCCCGGGTGGTCGCGGGGTTCGGATTCCCGTTCTAGGACAAGGCTCCTGATCGGAAATCAGCCCGAGTCGTGGCGGAAAATCGCTCACGATGCGCCGCCAGTCTCGGAGATCGGACCTTGGGAGCCTCACTTCGCCGCCACAACCGCTTCACTAAACCCCATTTGGCGAGTCTGGCAGTGAATCACCTGGGGGAACGCCGTATCGATCGGATGGTGCTGCATGGACTTCTTCAAACGAATGATGGACGTCCTCACGCTGGGCTCCGACCGGCCGGTGCGGCGGCTGATCGCCTACTACATCGTGCTGGCCGGCGTGACCATTGCCCTGGTCCAATTTTTCCCAGCGGTGGATCGGGTGTTCGGAGGCCAGAACGCCAGTGAGCTGGTCCTGGCACCTCAGGTCCTCCAGGATGGCCTGACCACGAACCGGGCTCTCAGCCCGGTGACCGACCTCCCCCCCCGGCTCGAGCTGGCGCTTCGTACCGCGATCATTTTGTTGGGCACGCTGTTCCTGATGCTCCCGGTGTCGTGGGTCTACATGTCGACCCGGACCAGCCAGGTTCACAACCAGTCGGTCGCGCAGACGCTGCTGTTCCTGCCGCTGGTCGTGGCGGGCATCGTCCTGATCGTTCAAAACAGCCTCGCGCTGGCATTCAGCCTGGCCGGTGTGGTGGCGGCGGTGCGCTTTCGAACCACGCTTCGCGACGCGCGGGACGTGGTCTTCATTTTCCTGGCCATCGCGGTGGGATTTGCGGCCGGAGTCGAGACCCTCATCGTTGCGGCCCTGGTCTCGGTCCTCTTCAACTTCCTGCTGATTCTCACCTGGCGCTACGACTTCGGGCGCAACGCCCTGGAGCCCACCGCGGCATCCCAGTGGGCGGGGCCGCTGTCTCAGTTGGCGCAGCAGGCGAGCAACGGACGAGTCCCCGATCGCGACCTGGTGCTCGCGCTGGACCAGCGGCAGGCCCTCGCCCTGTCCCAGCGGTTCGATCGGGTTCGCAAGACCCTCGGCCGCCAGGGGAAGAAACCGCGATTCAACGCCATCCTCTCGGTCACCACCGAAAAGCTCAGCGAGGCGCAGGACCGGATCGCCGCGGCGCTGGATGAGGTGGTGGGCCGCTGGCGGCTCGACGAAGTCGTGACCAACTCGGACAAGCCTTCCGAGCTGTATTACCTGGTGAAGCTTCGGAAATCCACCAGCCGGGATGCCTTGCTGACCGCCATCCGCGCCAAGGCCCAGAACGCGATCATGAGCGCCGACGCGGAACTGGACGTGACGCTGACCGAACGGAAGGAAGAGAAGGGGAAATGATCGGTCTCCCGGCCGTCGCCGCGCTGGGTGGGCTCATGCTCGCCGCCGCCGGCTGCCGGCCGGCGCCGGGGCAGGACGCAAACCAGACCGACAGCGCGGGACTGGCCCTGCGTGCAGTCCGGCTGGCCGAGACGCTGGCCCGTCCCGATTCCGGCGGGGACCGTTCGAAGCCGCTCGCCCGCTGGATGATGCCGATGACCCTGTCGGAGATTTCCGGCCTGGCCCTGACTCGCGATCAGCGGCTCTTTGCCCACGACGACGAGCGGGCCAGGGTATCGGAAATCGATTTCCGCCGCGGGATAGTTGTCAAGCAATTCGGATTCGGCAAACCCACCATCCACGCCGATTTCGAAGCCATCACGATTGCGAACGACGTGTTGTTCATGCTGGTGAGCAACGGCGTCCTCTACGAGTTCCGGGAAGGCGCCGACGGAGAGCGGGTCGACTACACGGTGCACGACACCCATCTCGGGCCGGAGTGCGAGTTCGAGGCGGTAGCTTACGACCCGGCTATCAACTCCCTGGTGCTGGCGTGCAAACGCGTCTACAAGAAGAAACTGCAGGGTTCGGTGGTGCTTTACCGCTGGAGGCTCGACGGCGCGAAGGGCTCCCGCCTGTCGCTGCTCACGGTGCCGCTGGCGAAGCTGATCGGCTCCAACGGGTGGAAGGCCTTCCATCCCTCCGACATCACCCTCGATCCGTTCAACGGGAACTACGTGCTGATCGCCTCGCTGGAGAAGGCCATCGCGGAAATCACCCCGGCGGGCGACGTGGTGTTCTCCCGCCCGCTTCCCGGCACCCACGACCAGCCCGAAGGAGTCGCCATCACTCGGGACAGCATCCTGATCATCAGTGACGAGGCAGTGCGCCGGCCGGCCGTCATCACGCTGTATCGCTGGCCCTGAGTACGCCGCGTCCGGCAGGGTGCTCCCGCAGATGAAAGCCGGCCTCGCCGCAGCCCTGGTGGTGTTCCTGCCAGTCCCCGCGGCGGCGCAATCCGACCGCCTCCCGACGGTGGGGACCGACTCGGTGGTGGTCGCCGCGGGGAAGCGTTACCAGGGAAATCGCCTCCAGCGTTTTCTCTACGGCAACACCTACCGCGACCTGTGGGCTACTCCCATCAAGGTGCCGGTGCTGAACCTGCACCAGTTTGCCGGAGGGCTGCGTCCGCTCAAGCGGGGCGGGGGTAATCAGACGAAATCCCTGAGGCTCGTGACGCCGGACGGGAGCGAGTACGTCTTTCGGCTGGTCGACAAGGACAAGGTTCCGGTGCCCCCCGGATTCGAGGGAACCGTGGTGGAGGCCATCGCCCGGAACCAGGTGAGCGCGCAGCATCCGGCGGCCGCGGAAGTGGCGGCGCCGCTGCTCACGGCCGCGGGCGTGCTGCATGCGACTCCCACCCTGGCCGTCATGCCCGACGACTCGCTCCTGGGGGAGTTCCGCAAGGACTTCGCCGGCCAGCTCGGCATGATCGAGCGCTACCCCAACACTCCCGACCACGCCGCCGGGTTTGCCGGAGCGGTCGATATCGTCGATAGCGATGAGCTCAGGGGCAGGCTCGATAAGAACGCCGGCGCGCCCGTCGATGCCCGCGCCTATCTCGCGGTCCGGCTCATGGACATGCTCATGGGCGACTGGGACCGCCACCCAGGCCAGTGGAAATGGGCGCGGCTCGATTCCAGCCGTGGTGCCCCCTGGGAGCCGATTCCGCGGGACCGCGACAAGCCGTTCATTTCCCACGGGGGTATCGTCAAGGCGGCCGGTAAGGTGTCGCCCAACCTGATGACCTTCCGTTCCTCCTATCCCAGCATTCGCGGCCTCACCTGGAACGCACTGGAATTCGACCGCCGGCTGCTGAGTGGGCTCGAGAAACCGGTGTGGGACTCGGTGGCCGAGGCGCTCACCCACCGCATCACCGATTCGGTGATCGACGCGGCGATGCGGCAGATGCCTGCCGAATACCAGTACTCGGCGCCCCAGCTCGCGTCGGTGCTGAAACGCCGCCGCGACCAGCTGCCCCTGATTGCCGACATTTTCTACCGGTACCTGGCCCCGGTCGTGGACATCCACGCCACCGATGCCGGCGATCGGGCCTCCGTCACCCGGCGCGAGGACGGCTCCGTCGAGGTTGCGCTTCGATCGGGCGCGGGCGAGCCCTACTTCCGCCGCCGATTCGAGCCGGCGGAGACCAGCGAGATCCGGCTCTACCTCCACGGCGGCGATGACGGCGCCGTCGTCTCCGGCAACGCAGCGCATAGCATCCCGGTCCGGATCATCGGCGGCAACGGGACCAACTGGTTGGTCGACTCCTCCCGAGTGGGCGGCCGGCCGCGGCCGACCCATCTCTACGACAGGGGGACCGTCTCGGGGGTCGGGTACGGGCCCGACAGCGTCTTCAATCGGCGGCCCTGGGTGGCGCCGGGGAAACCAGCCCAGACTCCCGGGCCCGATCGCGGAGGGCAGATCGCACCGATCCTGGGTGTCGGTTCCCTGGGTGAAATCGGCGTCATCCTCCGCGTCGGGGTGACCCGCTTCCGATACGGCTTCCGGCGGGCTCCGTACAGCAGCGGGATCGGCCTCAGCGCGGAGTACGCCACCGGGGTACAAGGCTTCCGAGTCAGCGCCGTCCTCGATCAGCGGCGGGAAGCATCCCGGCTCCATTGGTCCGCGCGGGCCCGCATGTCCGAGCTTGAGGTGATCAACTATCACGGGCTCGGCAACGATACTCCAGGTGACCCGTCCGCCTTCTTCCATGTTCGCCAGCGCCAGTGGCTGCTGCTTCCGGCGCTGGGGTTTTCACTGGGTTCCCAGGGTGAGGTGTCCGCGGGGCCGGTGATGCAGTACACCACCACCGACAGCGTCCTCGGTCGCTTCATCTCCGGGAACCGCCATTACGGCTTCGGCGCATTCGGGCAGGCCGGGCTCCGGCTGAACCTGTACTACGACGGGCGGGACCAGCCGGGGAACCCCCATAGCGGCCTGCTGTTCGATTTCACCGGCAGCTGGTACCCTGCCCTATGGGATGTGAACTCCGCTTTCGGGGTGATCGCCGGCAATGCGGCCACCTATGTTACCGTGCCGATCCCGGCTCATCCGGTGTTGCTCCTGCGCGCCGGAGGCAAGAAATTGTTCGGGGATTTCCCCTATTCTGAATCGGCATTCATCGGCGGCCCAAACTCGGTGCGCACGCTCAAGATGCAGCGGTACGCCGGCGACGCTGCCCTGTTCGGGACCGCCGAGCTGCAGCTTCCGGTGGCCAGCTTCCCGTTGCTGCTTCCGTTCAACGTGGGGATCTTCGGCTTCGCGGATGCCGGCAGGGTCTATGTGGCCGGCGATTCTCCCGGGGGATGGCACCGCGCCGTCGGCGCCGGATTCTGGGTCGGCATCCTGAATCCCGGTACGTCCCTCAGCGTGAACCTCGGACCCGGAGGGGGAGGGATGACCACCCTGCGCATCCGGACGGGAATGAGTTTCTAGATTTGCTTCCGATTTTCACAATCTACGCAGCACTGGGGGTAACCAGGGTGTCGCTTCTCCGGTTCGGGTCGCTGATTGTTCTGCCGCTGGCGCTTCTCGGGTGCAAGCCGCGCGTCGAAATCACTCCCCCGCCCGCGAACGCTTCCGCCGAGGCGGTGGCGTTGGCCGGCGCCTCGGTCATGATCGGTGTCGGTGATATCGCCGTGTGCGGCACCGATGGAGCCGAACGGACGGCCAGGCTGGTCGACAGCGTGCTTCGCGCCGACAGCGTTGCGAAGGTGGCCAACGAAGTCTTCACCTTGGGCGACAACGCGTACCCCGACGGTTCGGCGAGCAACTTCGCGCTCTGCTTCGCGCCAACGTGGGGCGACTCCAACAAGCGCATCATGAAGAAAATCCACCCCGCGCCGGGGAATCACGAACACCAGAGCGTCGGCGCCGCACCGTACTACCAGTACTTCGGGAGCCGCGCCGGTTCATCGAAGAAGGGCTACTACAGCTATGATGTCGGGGAGTGGCATGCCATCGTGCTCAACAGCGAGATCATCCTCGGGGCGTTCCCTGACGCCGATCGGAAGGCGCAGGAGGATTGGCTGCGCAACGAACTCAAGGGAACCCAGAAGCTCTGCACGGTGGCGTACTGGCACCATCCGCGCTTCAGCTCGGGCTGGCATGGTGGCGACGCGGCACTGCAGCCTATCTGGCAGATACTGTACGACGGCGGCGTTGACCTGATTCTCAACGGGCACGATCACGAGTATGAACGATTCCTCCCGCAAAACCCCTTGGGGGTCCTCGATTCGGCCCAGGGGATGCCTGAGTACGTGGTGGGCACCGGCGGCGGCGACCTGCGCGGTTTCGGAAACGGTCCCAGCCCGAACACCGCGGCTCGGGTCCAGGGGTATTTCGGTGTGCTCAAGCTGACGCTCGGAGCGGGCGAGTTCCGCGCTGCCTTCCTGGATGTCAGCGGCAAGGTCTGGGATCCCAGCGGCGGCAAGTGCCACGGGCCGCCCGCGATGGCGCCGGGCAAGTAGCCATATGCCGCCGGCGCACTGCTCCGTTGTCCCTCAGTGTGAGGTGCCCATGTTGATTGGAATTCTCGTCCTGGTCATGG